>JAQUJQ010000023.1 GCA_028680875.1 Eubacteriales bacterium | reverse complement strand
GCTAATTATAATCTCCTGTTTTGTATACATACTTATCATTCGTTATGAACGAAGTTGTTCCGTTCAAGTTTGTAAGTGGTATACTTTTCGATTGAAATGTGGGGTACTTTTACACTAATATATACAGATTTGGTTGCCAAAACACTTTCGGAAAAGCTGGATCAGGAAACAAAAAGCTCAAAGAATATCCTAATTCAGGTACTTAAAAAACTGGATGAACACTTCGGCAGACAAACAGAGGTCATAAATAATCAGGCTCGGGTTTTAGATGAAAATACCCAATCCGTAGAACGACTATCGAAATCATTGCAACAGCGTCTGGATCGCAGTACAACGAAGTTGTTAAATCTGATTGGTCTCTATTCTGAGCTGGCTGTGTGTGGAGTTATGGATGGGAAACGAAAGGAGAATCTAAAAGCTGAAATCGTCAACCTAATAAACGAATAACATCCATGAATATAGACTTCCCGCCACCGTCCAAAGGGACATACAACAATGCCGGAGGTTGCCGTCAATTGGCTAATTATCTGGAACACGAGGATTTGGAACGTATGGAGAAGGGCATTTATACAGAGGGTTTCTTCAATCTGACAGAAGAAAATCTATATAAAGCCGATATCATTCAAGATATTGACAGTAACATTGGTCAATTGTTGAAAACCGATGCCAAATTCTACGCTATCCACGTCAGCCCCTCAGAAAAGGAATTGAAAACAATGGGTAACACCGAACAAGAGCAAGCTGCATCTATGAAGCGATATATTCGGGAAGTCTTTATCCCTGAATACGCTAAGAACTTCAATAAAGGATTATCCGCAGAAGATATAAAATTCTACGGCAAAATCCATTTTGACCGCAACCGATCAGATAATGAGTTGAATATGCACTGTCATCTGATTGTCAGTCGGAAAGACCAGTCGAATAAAAAGAAGCTATCGCCGCTTACCAACCACAAGAATACCAAAAAAGGAGCAATCAAAGGTGGTTTCGACAGAACGAACTTGTTTCAGCAGGCAGAAACTGGTTTTGATAAGCTTTTCGGCTATCAACGAGATTTGCAAGAAACATTTGTTTATTGTAATACAATGAAGAACGGCAGTATAAAGGATAAATTGCAAATGCAAGAGAAAGAAATTTCCATTACAGAGGAAAAGAAAATGAATATTGATGCCGGAAAGCAAATATCCGAATCTGACGTCTGTACGTCAATACAACAGCAAAACAGTACGTCAGTAAATCATTCAATAAATCTTGATGGTGTGGCTTCTCTATTCTCTATACTCCCCACCGCTGCAGATGTTGGCAAACCCAACCCAGAGGATGAATTTCCATTGCGTAAGAAACCCAAGAAAAAGAAGAGAGGAAGAAAGTTAGGCTAAAGAACTCCTTTTCATTTGGCAAACAAAGGTATATTCCAAGAATAAAACGTCAACACCAAGCCGCAAGCGGTTTTACGCGAAATCTCCACACCTACGTTCCACTTCGGGTAGTATTTCCCATAAAAGTGTTGTCTAATTTATTCTTTCCACAGAAGAGGTGTTTACAAAATGTAAAAGGGGAAAAATATGCAAAGGTGTTGGTGATATTTGTCATTGGGGATTTTAAGCGAAAACATCCTTATTGTTTTATTTCGTAGGTTTTCTACTAAGATTTATTTGCGCGTATGAAATATTGTTTATTTCTTTGTAGTGAAATTACAAAATGCATCTATGAGGATAAAAATAAAAGATATTGCAATTATACGCTCTGGAGCTTACATGAAAGAAGCTATGGGAGGAAGTGTTTTTTATTTGCAGGTTGGAGACTTTAGTAGAGTAGAGAATACGTTTGTATTATCCAAGCCTATATTGGAATTGAATGCCAAGACTGAGAGTCATTTACTATTGGATGGTGATATTGTTTTAGCCGCCAAGGGGATGTCAAACTTTGGAGTTGTGTATAAGGAAGAAATGGGCAAGGCGGTGGCTTCTTCTTCTTTTTTGGTTATTCGAATCATAGACTGCAATCTTGTCATGCCGGATTACTTATGTTGGATTCTAAATAGAGAGGACACACTCGCGTTTTTCAAAGCTAATGCTGCCGGATCTTCCATTCCCTCTATTAGCAAGGCTTTGATTGAAGAGTATATAGTGGATGTTCCACCGATAAATATTCAAAAACAAGTTGTAGAAGTGGATTGGCTGCAACAGCAAGAACAGCAAATTTATCAAAGTATCGTAACTTTGCGCAGCAAATTGGTTCAGAAACAATTGATTGAAATAACAAAATAATATATAATGGAGAATAAGACGACACAGTTAGATATTAATCGCATTGTTTGGAAAGCATGTGATACCTTTAGGGGAGTTATTGACCCCAGTCAATACAAAGACTATGTATTGACTATGCTTTTCATAAAATACGTGAGCGATATTCACAAGTCTAAATACAACGAATATTTAGCCCGATATGAGGGAGATAAAGAGCGTGCGGCAAGAGCCATGAAGCGTGAACGATTTGACGTTCCCGAAGAGAGTTCTTTCGACTATCTGTATGAACACCGCAACGAGAATAATATCGGAGAACTGATAAATATAGGCTTGGCAAATTTAGAGGAAGCTAATCGCGAAAAAATGAGTAGCGAAGATGGTAGCGGGATATTCCGCAATATAGATTTTAATAGCAGCAACT
Source organism: Eubacteriales bacterium (assembly GCA_028680875.1). Classification (GTDB taxonomy): domain Bacteria; phylum Bacillota; class Clostridia; order Peptostreptococcales; family Anaerovoracaceae; genus JAQUJQ01. The sequence goes on along the minus strand of JAQUJQ010000023.1, from coordinate 11,631 downwards.
TAGGGGATGCAAAAGATAAGAATACCCGATTAAAAAACTTGTTGGTCGATTTCTCCGATGAAAAATTAAACTTCGACCCTTCGCACTTAGAAGATAATGATGTGATTGGTGATGCATATATGTACCTCGTCTCCACTTTCGCAAGTGATGCTGGGAAAAAAGCTGGAGATTTCTTCACCCCTGCAGAAGTTTCATCTTTGCTTGCCAAACTTACTAAGAGTAACCCCGGAGCACGGATATGTGATCCGACATGTGGGTCTGGCTCATTGTTGATTAAAGCCGGACAGGAAGTTGGCAATGATAATTTTTCATTATACGGACAAGAGCTGAATGGCAGCACTTGGGCGTTAGCTATGATGAATATGTTTTTGCACGGTTTTGACAATGCTACTATTCGCTGGGGCGACACATTGCGCTCTCCGAAACTGCTTGAAGGCGACAAGCTCATGAAATTCGATACTGTTGTGGCAAATCCTCCTTTTTCGTTAGATAAATGGGGGGCGGATGAAGCAGAGCACGATCAATACAGCCGTTTCTGGCGAGGTGTTCCTCCAAAAAGCAAAGGCGATTGGGCATTTATCAGCCACATGTTGGAAGTGGCATACGAAGGTAAGGGCAAGGTTGGCGTAGTTGTACCGCACGGTGTGCTTTTCAGAGGGTCGAGCGAAGGGAAAATTAGACAAAAAACAATCGAAGAAAACTTATTGGAAGCCGTTATAGGATTGCCATCCAATCTGTTTTTCGGAACAGGTATTCCAGCGGCTATCGTAATCTTTAACAAAGGCAAGAAAACGGATAATGTGTTGTTTATTGATGCGAGCAAAGAGTTTGCTCCCGGCAAAAATCAGAATAAGCTTCGGCAGGAGGATATATCTCACATTGTTGATACTTATAATAAATTCGCAAAGAATAAATTAGCCGCAGGAGTGGTAGAAGACAAGTATGCCTATGTTGCGACACCTGCAGAAATAGAAGAAAACGATTATAACTTGAATATTCCTCGCTATGTGGATACATTTGAAGAGGAGGAAGAAATAGATATACCTGCAGTACAAAAAGAGATAGACGACTTGGAAAAAGAATTGAAGAAAGTACAGTCGAAAATGAAGGAGTATTTAAAAGAATTAGGATATTAACCTTAAAACAAAAGTAAGATGGAAAAGATAGACACCTTATATAAAGAGTGGACGGGGTTGCAGCCGCTTTCTCTCGAAAATCAAAAGCGGTTAGATCAAAAGTTTATGTTAGAGTTTAATTACAACTCCAATCATATAGAAGGAAACACCTTGACTTATGGTCAAACCAAATTATTATTGATGTTCGGAGAAACGACCGGAGATGCTAAGTTGCGAGACTACGAAGAAATGAAGGCGCATAATGTTGGGCTGGAGTTGGTAAAACGAGAAGCCAAAGACAAAGAACGCCCGTTGACTGAAAATTTCATTCGCGAACTTAACCGGACAATTCTTGTGGAGGATTTTTACAAAATGAGCAAAAATGGAGGTCGTTATCTGGTGAAAGTCGGACAGTACAAAACTCGTCCAAATTCTGTTATTACAGCTACCGGAGAAATGTTCGATTATGCTTCTCCCGAAGAAACACCAGCTCTGATGACTGACTTAGTGAAATGGTACAACGAAGAAGAAGCAAAAGGCGAGCTATGCCCGATTCAACTCGCCACTCTGTTTCATTATCGTTATATACGTATTCACCCATTTGAAGATGGCAACGGACGAATTGCTCGCTTATTGGTTAATTACATCTTGATGCGGTATGGCTATCCGATGGTTATTGTACAGAGTAAGGATAAAGAAAACTACCTTAATGTCTTGCATAAATGCGATATTGAAGTAGGGCTCAATCCCTCGGACGGAGCCAATGCGCAATTAGAGCAGGTCGAGCCATTTTTGGAATATATGGAAGGTATTGCAAAGCACGCATTAGAAATGTCAATAAAAGCGGCTAAAGGCGAAAGTATAGAAGAAGAGGATGATTTTGCTAAACGAATCGCTCTATTAGAGAAAGAGGCGAAGCTACAACGTGATAGTAAAAAGAATAAAACGCAAACAAAAGCAGATAAGGTAATAAATATTCTTTCATTGTTATATCTTCCTCTTAGGGATAATATAGTAAACACCCTAAAGTCCGCAGCACACATTTTTTATCAACAAGAGTGGGATGAAACCCACTTCTCTAAAACCTCTGACAGGAAGAACGCATCTAAAATAGAGAAAATAGAAGAATGGATTAAAAATGCAAATACGGATAAAAAAACGGAGATGTTATCTGACATAAAAAGTATATATTATATGTATGTTCTTAGGTATCCAAAAGATGAATATAAAGTTCTGCCATCCGTTCTTACTATAGGTTTTAGCATTACACTTGGAGATGAATACTATACTATAAGCACCTTAGGTAATAAACAGTTTAGCTACAACACCTATCCTTCTGAAAAAGAAGTTGAAAAAATTGTCTCCAAGTACAAAACAGAAGTCTTAGAAAAAATCGAGACAGCTATTCATGGAGCAGAATAAACACATACCACAAGGATACAAAGACAGTCCTCTGGGGATTATTCCGCAAGAGTGGGAGGTGAAGAGACTGGGAAGCATTGTTAATTATAAAAAGGGTTATGCTTTTAAGAACTCACAATACAAAAAAGAGGGTATTCGGATAATAAGAATTTCTGATACAAATTCAAATGGGATAAAGGATGGTGAGAGTATTTATCTTGACTTACGCGAATATTCTAATTTTTGTGATTATCGGATATTTGCAAATGATATTATTATTCAAACAGTAGGCTCAAGACCTCCTTTATATGACTCAATGGTTGGAAAAACCATTAAGGTTGAATCAAAATATAATAGCTGTTTGCTGAACCAAAACCTAGTGTTGATACGTTCAAAAGAAATTAGGCATGAAATATTATACGCCTTGTTAAAATCAAGAAGATATATATATCACATAGAAACAATTATACAGGGAAATGCAAATCAAGTAAGTATAACTCTAAATGACTTATTTAAGTATAAGATTCCTCTTCCTTCTCTACCCGAGCAACAAAAAATTGCCGAAATACTAACTTGTTGGGATACTGCCATTGAAAAACAAACCCAACTGATAGAAAAACTCGAAACTCGCAAACGCGGACTCATGCAGCAACTGCTTACGGGTAAAAAGAGGTTGAAAGGGTTTGAGGGGGAGTGGAGAACAGTAAAGTTAGGAGAAGTCGGCGAAATTTCTTCTGCTGGTGTAGATAAGAAAAGTACTGAAGGAGAGTTGCCAATTAGACTACTTAATTATCTAGATGTTTATCGTCGAGATTTTTTGTTTTCAAAAGAATTCAATCACCGGGTTACCGCATCAGCCGACAAAATTGGAAAATGCTCTGTGAAAAAAGGAGATATATTTTTCACGCCTTCTTCTGAAGTTCCTAACGATATAGGTATATCTGCTATTGCAATGGAAGATATGCCAGATGTGGTATATAGTTATCATGTGGTAAGATTAAGGTTGCATGAAGATTGGGACTTGAAATTTAGAGCCTATGCTTTTCAAACGGATATGTTCTATAAACAAACTAAGACTTTGTGTGACGGTAGCGGTCAACGCTACGTTATATCACAAAATAATTTTAGGAAAATAAGAATCAACGTCCCATCAATCGATGAACAAACCGCCATTGCTGATATTCTATCGGCAATCGATGAAGAAATCGGCAAAGAGAAAGAAAAATTGGCAGCGTTGAAAGAGCAAAAGAGGGGGTTGATGCAGGTGTTGTTAACAGGTAAAAAACGGGTAAAAATATAGAGATATGAGTGGTCTAAATCGATTCTATTTAAAAGATGAGAGTAGTATTTTATGGCGTAAAAACTACGGAATCAAGTGTGTTTTTATTAGCCATCAAAAAGATGATGCTTCAATTTGTAAAAAAATAGCAGATTATTTCATTAATGCAGGTATTGATGTATATTTTGACGAATATGATAGCGATCTAAAAATACATCGTCAAACAAATAATCCTCAATGGGTTGTTGATGCGATAAAGAAAGGAATAAATAAAAGTTCTCACATGTTATGTGTGTTTTCACCAAATACGTTGTATTCCAAGTGGGTTCCTTGGGAAATAGGTTATGGGTATGACAAAACGAATCTATCTGCTTTAACTCTAAAGGGTATAACGGACAACCAACTGCCTGAATATCTTAAAACTGTTCCCATCATTCGAGGAACAAAAACATTGAATGACTATATTTCTACTATTGAAGGAAAACCATTGTATCGTATGTTTTCAGATAGCCTATTAACAGAACATACAAAAACACACCCTCTTGATAACTACTTAGATTATAATTTATAACAATATGGATAAGCAGATCAAAATGCCGTTGTCGGTCTATGTCTTATATCACAAAGACTATATACAAGGAAGAGAAGTATATACAGATATGTATCACTTGTTGTGTCGTAATCCTGAGCGACCATTAACAGACGGAATTGACATTCCAGTTTTTCTACGAACAGGAGGAGATGGACAAAAAATACCCAAAATCGAACTTGGACAAAGTTCTAAAAATGCTATATTCCTTTTGGTTGATGAGCTTATGTATTGTTGTTCTGATTGGAAAGCATACATAGAATCCTTGCTTACCCTTGTAGATAGTGACACTAAAATTTACCCAATTTCATTATTTAAGTATGCTTATGACATAAATGCAAACTTGCAAAAAAAACAATTTATTGCATTAAAATCATATTCTATAAAAGACAACTGGGGAGAATTTCAAACAAGAGTCTTTGATGCATTAATTCGTTTTATTACAGGGAAAGAGGCTGAAAAATTGAAACTCTTCATCAGTCACTCTAAAAAAGAAATAGATAAACTAGGAGAGGCCAAAGCTAAAGAGCTAAGGGATTTTATTCGAACAGATACAAAGTTAGATTCTTTTTTTGATGCCAATGACATTGTAGATGGATATGATTTCGAGGAGCAAATAAAAGCAAATGTTGAAAAATCGCTTTTCATTGTATTAGAGACTAATACATACTCCGAAAGAGAATGGTGTAGGATTGAGGCGTTAGCCGGAAAACGCAATAAAGTTCCCGGAATTGTAGTGAGTCTTATTAGCGGAGCTGTTAAAAGAGGCTTTCCTTATTTAGGAAATGTACCTTTGATTAGATACAATAATAATTGGAGCAATATTGTCAATCTGTTATTGAGGACCGCTTTGAATCAATATTATCAGGAAAAGTTGCTGACCCAATTAAAAGATTCCATTGCACCAGATAATTATTGTATTCTACCTTTTTCTCCAGAACTTCTCTCATTCTGCTTAATTGATAGAAATAAAAAAATATTATACCCTGAACCTCCTTTGGGAACCGAAGAGATTGAGTTCTTAAAGATATTTGATAACAGTGCGTCATTTATAACCCCAATGCAAGCTTACTCAGAATTGTCTGGCTCTTTAAAAGGCAAAAACATTGCAATTTCTATTTCAGATTCAGAGGATATACATGATTATGGCGGAGACGATGTTCTTTTAAGAGATGTCACAATTGAACTATCTCGTCACATTTTAGTTGCCGGAGGGAAGTTGATATATGGTGGAGACTTAAGAGCGCAAGGGTTTACGGAACTGTTTGCAGATCTTTCTTGCCAATATGGACAAAAAGAAAAGTCTGACAGAAACACTAAGTATTTCACAAATTATTTTGCATGGCCAATATATCTGAACATAACCAAAACTCATGAATCTGATTTTGAGCATAGCCGTGTTTTAATTGTGAAAATTGAAGCTCCAGATGAATGTCCACCTGATTCTAAGGATACTTTTATTGCTCCCAGAACTCCAGAAAACAACTACTTATGGGCAAAGTCTCTTTCAAAAATGAGAGAACAAATGGAAAATAATTCTGATGCACGAATTATTTTAGGAGGACGAACGCACGGCTTCAAAGGAAAATATGCTGGCATTTTAGAAGAATATCTTATTGCAAAAAACAAGGGTAATCCTATCTATCTCTTAGGTGGTTTTGGAGGCGTTTCCAAAATCATTGCAGAAATATTAGAAAAAAAGTTGCCTGAATCATATTTGTCAGATCAGGCAAATATAGATACCTCCTATTCTGATTTTGTCAGCTATTATAACACGAAAGAAAATAGTAACCCGATAAACTATCATGCTATTTTTAGTGATATTTCACACGGAGGAATAGCAAGTTTAAACAATGGACTATCCGAAGATGAAAATAAGATACTATTTCAATCAACAAATATTCTTGAAATAGTAGCATTGGTACTAAAAGGGCTAAATAATAAATTTAAAACAACATAATTATGGCACACAATGTATTTATTTGTTATCATCATGCAAATGACCAGTATTACAAAAATGAATTAGTGAAATTTGGGAAAGAACATAAAATTTTTGTCGATTACTCGGTAGGCTTAGGTGAAATAGACGATAATTTGTCCGATCAAGAAATAAGACAAATTATTCGGGATGAGTATTTGCAAAATTCCACTGTGACAATAGTCTTAGTTGGGACAGATACTAAAAATCGCAAACATGTTGATTGGGAAATATATTCTAGTATGTATGATGGGAAGATAAATAAAAAATCTGGAATATTAGTAATAAACCTTCCTTCAATATCTGGCAGTTCTTCCATTCGTTCCGATCATAGCGGTGAAAAGGAATCCGTTTTTTCTGACGTAAAATCATGGGTATCTATTTCTGAAAGAGCTGAGTATGAGAGAAGACACCCATATATGCCTGACAGACTCATAGACAATTTCTTAGAAAGTAATTCAAAAATAAGTGTTGTTAACTGGAGCGATTTAAATGTTGAAAAACTTACCATCCTAATTGAAAATGCTTTTCAAGATAGAGCGAATTGTAAATATGACTTAAGTAGAGCAATGAGACGTAGAAATTCATAAGATTCTACTCTGTTTTTAACTCAACATAAATTATGAACAATATCTCCTTCAAAGAAGACCATATCAGCCAAATCCCGGCTCTGCAATTGTTGCAGAAACTGGGATATACCTATTTGTCTCCCGAAGAGGCATTGGAGTTGCGTGGCGGAAAAACAAGCAATGTACTGCTTGAACCTATTTTGCGTAAGCAGTTAGAGGCCATCAACTCCATACAGGTGTCGAGTGTAAAGACAGCATACTTTTCGGCACAGAATATCGAGAATGGCATTGAAGCGATGCGCAATGTACACTCCGAATCAGGATTTATGGCGAGTAACGAAGCCGTATATAACCTGTTGACATTAGGCAAAGCACTTGAACAGAGCATTGATGGAGATAAGAAAAGTTTTACGCTGAATTATATCGACTGGAAAAATCTGAAGAACAATGTTTTTCATGTTACAGAGGAGTTTGCCGTAACTCGTTCAGGTATGAGCGATACATATCGCCCCGATATTGTTCTTTTTGTCAATGGGATACCCATGTGTGTAATCGAATGTAAGCGTCCAGATATAAAAGATTCATTGGAACAATCCATCTCACAACATTTACGAAATCAGCAAGAAGATGGTATTCGTCCACTTTACGTTTATTCTGCTTTATTGTTAGGCGTGGCTACTTTGTCGGCTTCTTACGCTACTACCGCCACACCTGCAAAATTCTGGTCTAAGTGGCGAGAACAATTTTTGGATAAAAATGAGGAGAACAATTATACTACAACCCTTCATCAATTAGTCAACACCCCTCTTACCGACAGGCAAAAAGATATTTTGTTTTCATCTCGTTATCGGTATGTAAGAAAATATTTCGACGATATGGAAACGCAAGCTGTAGAGCCAACCGAGCAAGACCGGTATTTATACAGTCTTTGTCGTCCGGAACGGCTCTTGGATTTGATTTACAATTTCACGGCCTATGACGACGGCATTAAAAAAGTAGCCCGCTATCAACAATATTTTGCCATTAAACAGGTGATGGAACGTATTCGGCCATTAGACGGAGGCAAGCGAAAAGGTGGTGTTATCTGGCATACACAAGGGAGCGGCAAATCGCTAACGATGGTCATGCTAGCACAAGCTATTGTATTAGAAAAGGCAATCCGCAATCCGAAAATAATTTTAGTTACCGACCGCACCGATTTAGACCGACAAATAACCGGCACTTTCAAGAAGTGTGGAATTTATGTTGAAAATGCAACAACGGGAGCAAAATTGATTGAATTGCTTGAAAGTAAAAGCGATGCCGTCATTACGACTGTGATTAACAAGTTTGAGACAGCAGTAAAAGGTCTTAAAAAACCATTGGAAGATCCTAATATTTTTGTTTTGATAGATGAAGGGCATCGCAGTCAATATGGAGACATGAGTATCCAAATGCAGAAATCCTTGCCTAATGCCTGCTTCATCGCCATGACCGGAACTCCTTTGATGAAGAAAGAAAAAAGTACAGCGGCTAAATTTGGCGGAATTATCCTTCCGGTTTATACGGTTGATCAGGCGGTGAAAGACAAAGCAGTGGTACCCTTATTGTACGAAGGTAGAATTGTGCCTCAGTTTGTTCACGAAAACGCACTTGATAACTTCTTCGACATGGTGAGCGAACCGTTTAACGACTACCAAAAAGCAGATATGAAACGGAAATTTAGCCGTTCCGACCAAGTCAATCAGGCAGACCAGCGCATTCATACTATTGCATGGGATATTTCAAAACATTACAGAGATAATTGGCAGGAAACCGGATTTAAGGCACAGCTGGTTTGCCCTAAAAAGCGAATAGCCATAAAGTATAAAGCATATTTAGACCAGATCGGTATTGTATCATCCGAGGTGCTTATAACTTCGCCCGACAGTCGGGAAGGAGAAGAAACCGCTTACGGTGAAACCCCTAACGAAGAAAAGGCTTTCTGGAAACGTATGATGGATGAACATGGGACAGCTAAAAAATACGAAACAAATCTTATTAACCGATTCAAAAACAGTGATGAGCCTGAAATAATTATTGTTGTAGACAAACTGTTGACTGGTTTTGACGAACCCCGTAATACAGTGATGTATATTGATCGTTCGTTGAGAGAACATACTTTGCTGCAGGCAGTCGCTCGCGTAAACAGAGTCTGTGAAGGGAAAGAGTTTGGCTATATCATTGACTATTATGGAGTCCTTCAACCACTAAACGATGCGTTAACTATTTATGCTGATTATGATCCGGAAGATTTGAATAATATGTTTACTGATGTGTCGGATGAAGTCGCAAAATTACCCCAAAAACATTCTGAACTGTGGGATATATTCAAATCCATTTCCAACAAAAGAGATTTGGAGGCTTACAGTCAGCATCTACGACAAGAAGATATTCGCCAGCAGTTTTATGAAAAACTTACAGCTTATGCAAGTTGTCTGAAAATAGCCTTATCGTCTATCGTATTTCACAAAGAAACCGACGAGTCGCAAGTCAATCGTTATAAAGAAGATTTAGCTATGTTTTTGAGACTTCGTAGCGCAGTTAAAGAACGATATTCCGATCAGATAGATTATGAAAAATACGAAAATCAGATTCAGAAACTCATTGATACACATATTGAAAGTAGCGAAGTAAGAATATTAACAGAGTTGGTTGATATATTTGATAAGGAGAAATTTGCAGAAGAGGTGGAGAAAATTACCGGAAAAGCAGCGAAAGCAGATACTATTGCTTCTCGAACCGCAAAATATATTACAGAGAATATGGATACTGATCCTGCATTCTATAAGAAATTTTCTCAATTGCTGAAAGAAACCATCTCAGCATACGAACAAGGCCGAATTGACGAAGTAGAATATTTGAAACAGGTAACACAACACATGGAGTCTGTGCTTTCTCACACCGACAGCAGTGTTCCGTCCGAAATCGCCAATAACAATCCTGCTCGTGCCTACTATGGATTGTCTCTGGAAACCTTTAAATCAATGACTGTTCCGGAAACTTTTCCCATCGAAAAAATAGCTTTGGATTCCGCTTTGGCTATAGACTCTATTATTCGGGAGTATATATTAGATAATGACAAACCCATTATTGATTGGACATCAAAAACCAATTTAATTGGTCAGATGAAAATTGATATGGAAGATTATCTCATTGATGAAGTTAAGCGAAAATACGACATTCCGATGTCCTTCGACGATATGGATACTATTATAGACCGTTCTGTAGAGGTTGCAAAATTATGGTTTAAATAATGGAGAAGCTTTTATATGGTAATACGGAAATAAGCTATTCTATCGTTTATTCCGATCGGAAAACCTTGGGGATTATTGTAAATCCAAATGGAGAGGTAATACTTAAAGCTCCTATTGATGCTTCTTTGTCGAAAATAATGGATAAAGTAAAGAAACGAGCTTCGTGGATATTGAAGCAGCAAAACTATTTTAAATCGTTTGGCGAACGTTCTCCAAAACGCAGATATATTAGTGGAGAATCACATTTTTATTTGGGTAGACAGTATCGTTTATATGTCAAAGAAGGCAAGCCCAATAGTGTGTCGTTCAAAGGACAATATTTTGAAATTGTATGTTCTGATAAACTCAAAGCAGAATCTTTGATGAAAGAGTGGTATAAAGAAAGAGCAAAAAACAAGTTTGCGAAAATCGCAGAGCCCGTAATACAACGATTCAAAAAATATGGAGTTGAGCCGACTTCACTCTATATACAATTCATGGATAATCGTTGGGGAAGTTGCACTCCAAAAGGTAAGATTATACTCAATACTGAATTGATCAAAGCCCCTAAGCCATGCATAGAATATGTCATTACACATGAATTGTGCCATTTACTGCAGAAAGATCACACAAAAGCTTTCTATGACTTACTTTCAACCGAAATGCCGGATTGGGAGCGATGGAAAAACAAATTAGAGAGAATGATGTACTGATATATTTACCAATAAAAAAAGGAAACATTATGAGCTTAGACATCTACTTTTTCAAAAACGGTTTTGACATTCAGAAAAGCAGAGCAGATATAGATGCCACTTACACAAAGTTGCAAGCTATAAAGGAAGAATTGGAACAACTCGAATGTGATTATAAAGAGGCGACGCTATCCAATCTCAATGTTACCCATAATCTCAATAATATGGCTAAGGCAGTCGGATTATATGAAGTTCTATGGAGACCTGAGGAGATTGGGATTACTATGGCTGCTCAGATGATTCCGTTTCTCGAAAAGGGGATTGAAGAACTTACGGCTAATCCTAAGAAATATAAAGCATTCAACCCTCCCAACGGTTGGGGAGACTATGATGTCTTTGTTGATTTTTGCAAATCGGTACTGCATAATTGTCGTGAATATCCCGACGCAATTATTGAAGCAAGTGTATGATGCTGTTCACTACCTTCACCTGTTCATTGACAATGAACGCCGCCTCGAACTGAACAAAAACAACCACAAACGACAATGTCACCGATGATTCCCACACCCAACATCCGTATCAAATTTGTACCATAAAACCATAACTTGCTAATAATCATATACACTCAATTTCGAAGAGGTGAAATAAGCAACCAAGCGAAACATTGACAGAGAAGTCAATATAATTAGATTGCCAAACATTTTAAAACCGCAGTAAGCACTTGTTTACTGCGGTTTTTGTTGTTCGAAATTGA
>JAQUJQ010000216.1 GCA_028680875.1 Eubacteriales bacterium | reverse complement strand
AGGAGGTGAGGCTTAAATGCAAGTAGTATTGGATCGAGAGATAAAAGCCTATTTCCAATCGCCATTAGGCTATGTGTTTGTCGGTGTTATGTTCCTTTTTACAGGATATTTTTTCTTTGCTTATAACTTATACGGAAATACAACTGATATGCGGGGAATTTTCAGCACCTTGTTCACTGTAGTGCTATTTCTGATTCCTATTCTAACTATGCGTCTTATGAGTGAGGATAAGAAACTGAAAACAGATCAGCTGTTGCTTACAGCTCCCATTAGCAAAACCGGTCTGGTTTTAGGAAAATATATAGCAGCTGTTTTGGTTTATCTTCTTTCTATTATGAGTACACTGGTTGTTGCTGTCGTTATCTCTCGTATGAACCCACCGGAATGGCCGGTAATATTAGGTCATTTTTTCGGTTTGTTTCTTTTAGGAATAACCTTGATCGCCATTTGCCTTTTTTTATCATCATTAACGGAAAGTCAAGTGATTGCAGCTGTTGGCGGTTTCGCAGCAAGTTTTTTTCTGATGCTGATCGATACTCTTGCTCCGGTTATTTCAAATCCGTTTTTCAGTTTGATTTTAGAGAAGTTATCCTTTCAAAACAGATATAATTCCTTTACGCTGGGAATTATTCACTTGGAAGACTTGATATTCTTCCTTTCTATCAGCGCTATGTTCTTAGGGTTTACTGTCGGGGTATTAGATAAGCGGCGCTGGAGTTAGGAGGTGGAGCTATGAAAAACAATCGTATTCTATTTGGTGCATTGATTTTGGTACTTATCATCGGTGTTTTTTTAATTAATTTAATAGCTGCCACTCTATCGGAACGGTATCCGTTAACCATTGATTTGACAGCCGGCGGACTGTTTCAAATCAGCGACCGGAGTATTCAGTTAGCCCGCTCCCTTTCAGAGGAGGTCACTATTAATATTTTGGCTAAAGAAGATGACTTCATGGGTTCTTCTGCTTATATGGCTCAGGCAAATGAAATTATAAGGCAATATGCCAAGTATGGTTCCACAATTACTTTAAACTATGTTAATTATGTGGCAGATCCTACTTTTGCTTCCAACTATCCTGATGTGACGATGAAACATGGGGATATTCTTATTTCCTGTGGAGAGAAAAATAAGGTAGTTCCTGTGGAAAGCTTATTTAATTATACTCAAAGCTCCTCAGGGGCCACCACCATAGCTTCATCCAAAGTGGATGAGACCATAGCTTCTGCTATTTTAAATGTCACCGGGGGTGAGCAAATAACGGTCTCGATCCTAACCGGGCATGGCGAGTACAGTATGCCTTCTTTTATTAATCTTTTACAAATTAATAATTATAATGTGGCAAATCTGAATCTGATTACCGATGATTTTGATCCGGCCTGCAAGGTGGCCGTACTTATCGCACCCCATAAAGATTTAAATGAAGATGTTCTGAAAAAAATAGATGATTTTTTATATAACAATGGGAAATATGGTAAAACGCTATTTTATACTGCAGATACAGAGCAGGATATTTTGCCTAATTTAGAACAATTTTTGAAGGAGTGGGGTGTAGAAATTGGAGACGGTGCTGTTTTTGAGACGGATTCCTCCAGAGTATACAACTACCATCCTTTTTATGCCATTGCGGATTACAGTGAAGAGGATGAGGTTTTTTATCATATGCTTCGAGATCGCCGCACGCCCATGCTGATGCCCTTATCCAGACCACTATCAGTTTTATACGAATATCGGAATAACAATTCCACCACTGTGCTTCTTAAGTTCGGTGATTCTACAGCTGTCAGGCCTTCTGATGCACCGGATGAGTTTACCTGGGAAGATGCTGTTATAAGAGGACCTTTGCCGGCATTGGTTTTGGCCCAACAAACTGTCCGAGATAAAGAAAGTGGTGAGGAATACAAATCCTACGTAATAGTTTCCGGTTCTGCCGGTATGTTGGACGGATATTCCATCGATAATTCTTCATTAGCCAATAGTGAATATTTGTTAAATATATTAAATACAGTCTGCCAACGTGAAGATGTGTTTAAGATTCCATCAAAGAGCATAACAGGAAAAGCTCTGAATATAAGTACCGGTACAGCAAACCGGCTGGGATTAATTTTCGCATTGATAATACCTTTATTGATTATCGGAGCAGGTGTTGGCGTTTGGCTCTATAGGAGGCATCAATAATGGGTCAAAAAAAGAAATTGCTGATCATCGGAGTGTGTATATTAATTCTTTTGACTGCATTTATTTTTATGCTTTCAAATATGTCTCCTATGAACGGAAAAGAGGTGCCGCAGGAAATCTTCTACATAGAGGAACGGGATCCCATGGAAATCGTTTCCGTTGAAGTGAACAATGAACACGGTTTTTACAGTGTCACCCGGGAGGGAGGGGGATTTCTGGTTTATGATATACCATCTGACCTGGTAAATGGTGATTATTTGGAACTTCTTCTGGATGAATGCAGCCGTATAGCCGTTAGAGATGTGGTAAAAGAGAATGCAGAGAATTTGGAGGTTTACGGATTAGAAAAACCCAGAGCAAGAGTTGATATCCTATATAGCGACTATACAGCGGTTACATTACTCATCGGAAATGTGGAGTCCATGTCTGACGGAGTTTATATGATGGTGGAAGGGGAAAATACTGTTTATATTACCCCTCAGGCCAATACAATCCGGTTTACTATGCCGGTGGAAAATTATATCCAATACCAAATTACACCTACAAAGTATACAGATTCACCCCTGGCAGTAATCAGAGATATTACTTTTAGCGGAACTTGCTTGCCTGAGCCGATAATCATAGAATACGTAGATGAGAAAAACGAACAACACATGAGAGATGCAGCTTCATTTGGTGTAGCTACCCATCTAATTCGATCGCCGGGTCTTCATGAATTGGATCAAAGCAAAGGAATTTCCATATTCCAATCTCTTTTGGGCATTGTATCGGAAGAGATTATAGCCTACAATTGCAGCGAAGAGATTTTAGACTCTTATGGTTTTGACAGACCTTATATGGTTGTTGATTTTTCCATTGTCAACGGACCCGAAGGAACAAGCCCCGAGGCTTATTGTTTAAAGGTAGTTAAATCAGAAAACGGGGAATTCTTAATGACGTGTAACGAAAACGGTGTTATTTATCGAATTTTGGATGTAGCTTTTACAAGTGTGGTTTATGAAGAACTGGTCATGCGTTGGTTCCTGACCCCGTTTATTACGGATTTAGAGACTATGACTGTAATTACGGCTACAGACAAAATGAACTTTACCTTTACGGGATATAAAAATAAGGATTTGGCTGTATTTCTGAAAGGGACACCTTTGGATACGGAATTATTTCGTAGTTATTACCGTTTGGTTATCAGTGCATGCAATGACGGGAGCTTAAGAATAAAAGAAAGTCCCCA
>JAQUJQ010000215.1 GCA_028680875.1 Eubacteriales bacterium | reverse complement strand
CCAGTTATTCACCTTCAAAGATGCCCCCCTCCATAGCTGCAGGATGCAACAAAAGATCGTATTCCTTTCCGTCCCAGCCTACGGGAAATGATCCTTTATATACTCCTAACATAACATTCACTCTTTTTGACCCATTTTTTTGATCTAACACCACAACCTGGTCCGGTCGAACTCCCGGCAGGAGACCACTCTTTCTACCGACAGACTGATAAGGTATCAGATAAAGCCTCATTTTTCTCCATCCGGGTACTAGGAAGTTCATTGCTTTTTCCGTAACCAGAAAAACCGGTTTGCCGCTTAAGGGATCTATAAGAAAATTTCCGGTGTCCACCATTCCCTTAATGGTATGCGACTTGGTCCCAATACTGATTTGTACATCTATATCAGCCCTACTTTTCCATAGTCTTTCTCTTACAAATGAAGCAAATGCAGAGAGCCCAAGCCAGGTCAATGCCATTCCCAAAAATACATTTAGATAATGTATCTGACCTATGTAAAAAACTCCTCCCGCAGTTACACCCATTAAGCCGAAAAAATACATAGCTCCTATGGTGATTCCTCCCATGGCAAAGCTAACCAAATAGAAGATCAATACTCCTTTACTCCACTGTTTCCATGTATTGCAGTGGAAGACCAAGGTTACAACACCCAAGGAAAAGGCCAATTTTAGTACCAGTGAAAGCCACCATGGCAAACCATTTAAAAACAGCATAAAAGCATACAATCCACAAGAAATACATCCCATGGTAAAGCGTACTCTGCCGGTTCTAAAGCCACAGATTTTTTTTGTCAATAATAAAATCACCAAGCCGGCCAGACTATTCTCCAGAAACAGATATTCGGCATAAATGACCATTAAAAAACCCCTCCATAGGCTATGATTTTGATTATAGCCTTAAGAAGGGTTCTTTTTTGTCAGATTCAATTGTCGAACCGATTCTATTTTTCCACTGCTTTTTTAGCAGTCTCCGCCAGCTGGGCGAAACCGTTAGGATCATGTATTGCCATCTCTGACAGCATCTTTCTGTTGATCTGAACGCCGGAAACCCGCAATCCATTCATCATTTTACTGTAAGAAAGACCGTTCATCCTGGCCCCTGCATTGATTCTGGCAATCCAGAGCCGTCTGAATTCTCTTTTCTTATGTTTTCTGCCGATATATGCGGAACGCAAAGAGCGCATTACTGCAGGATTTGCACATCGAAAGATTTTGCTCTTCATTCCGTAAAAGCCCTTGGCTTGTTTCAGTATTTTATTATGTTTTTTTCTGGTATTCATACCTCTTTTTACTCTTGCCATTGTTTCTTACCTCCTCATTATACGTTCAGTACATTCTTCATCCGTTTTTCATCTGCTTTTGTCAGCAAGGTGGATTGCCTTAGGCCTCTTTTTCTTTTTGCAGTCTTCTTGGTAAGAATATGACCCTTATATGCCTTATGTCTTTTGACTTTTCCTGTACCTGTTATCTTAAATCGTTTCATTGCTCCTCTATGGGATTTCATCTTTGCCATTTTTCAATTTCCTCCTGCCTAAAAGATGTATTCGATTAATCGTTCTTCGGTGCTAAAATCATTGTTAAGCTTCTACCTTCAAATGTAGGCCTCTTTTCTACACTACCCACATCTTCAATTGCCTCGGAAAATTTAGACATGACCTGTTGACCGACACTGACATGATCTCTCTCTCTGCCCTTAAACCGTAAGCTAACCTTAACCTTATCGCCCTCTTTTAGAAACTTTGCCGCATGATTGGCTTTTACCATCATGTCATGATCCTCAATAAAGGTAGAAAGGCGGACCTCCTTTATCTGAATCGTTTTTTGCTTCTTCCGGGCTTCTTTTTCCTTCTTTTGTAGTTCGTAACGGTACTTCCCGTAATCGAGAATCTTACATACCGGCGGTTTAGCCATTGGAGCAATATTAACCAGATCCAATTTACGATCGATGGATAACTGCAGAGCTTCCTCTATAGCCATAATGCCCAACTGGGTTCCGTCATTGTCAATGACTCTTACTTCTTTGTCACGAATTTCTTCGTTGATCAAATTTTCCTTGCTAATTGTTTCGCACCTCCTAAAAAAAAAGCGGCTACTAAATGTATCCGCTCTCGAAAAAACACCAATTTATGGGGTGTATCCATATAAACCGTTACAACGAAAGTCGTAAGGTGAGAAGCGGATGACTTCTACTTTCTGTCTACCAAATGAGAATATCATACGGATACCGGATTGTCAAACAGTTTTTTAAATAACTGTGATTCGTATTACCTGTCTTGTCTTCTGTATGTTAAAGGCGTTATTCCTTCCTTGGATTTAAATATAGTAGAGAAATGAGCATGACTTACAAATCCGCACAGCCTGGCAACCTCTTCGACGGACACATCCGTTTTTTTCAATAGGTCCTTAGCTTTATTATGACGAAACTCCATAATGTATTGATAAGGTGTTTGAC
Organism: Eubacteriales bacterium; assembly: GCA_028680875.1. Taxonomy (GTDB): domain Bacteria; phylum Bacillota; class Clostridia; order Peptostreptococcales; family Anaerovoracaceae; genus JAQUJQ01. The sequence goes on along the minus strand of JAQUJQ010000215.1, from coordinate 955 downwards.
CCATAGTTTTTGAAAATAATTTTTGAAAATAGGATGGACTAATGTAAATTGACTCACAGATATCTTTGATAGTAATATTACTACTATAATATGTTTCTATGTACTGAATGGCTTCTTTAATATAGTCTTTATATCCCGATTGATTCCCCTTTGGTATGTCAGGACCAATATGAGAATCCCGCATTAACTGTATAGCAATCCGTGTTTCCAGAATATCTAACATCCAAGGGTTTGATTCTCCATAATGCAAAATTTCATGGATCAAAGCTCCAAGTCCTTCTAAAAGCTGGTAACTATAGGTATGAACCGGTTTTTTAAATAACGGATCTCCTTTCCCACCTAGTCGGCAATAGACATCTTTAAAAAAATTTTGATTCACGCAAACTGCCATATACTTTACCTGAGATGTATTTTGAGAGGAATGGACCGTAATCTCTTCCCCGGGGGCCAAGCAAAGTAGACTTCCTTTTTTAATTTGATAATCTTTCGATCCTACCGTTGCCAAAGGAGGGGTAGAATATAAAATTACAAAATGATAATCTTCTACATTTAACTTTTTATTGATTACAAATTGGTCCGGAATAAAGATTGCAATATTTGAACTAAAAATGGATTTTGTATTATTATGAATGTTAGTCGGGATTTTTTTTACAAAGTAATCGAAGTTAGTTTTCAACTTGGAACCTCTCCTGTTACAATATACAATATCCATTCTTGTCATTTTACCATAGTAAGAAGGAAATAGAAATACCCCAAAGGCCTAAAAACTTCAAACCTTCGGGGTACCGGTTAGGGCTTTGGGTTAGTTAGATAAGGGAGTCGCATCAAGCAGTACGGCCAGCCCGACTCCCGGCTGATAGGTTGCACTGATGATTACGGAATAAGATCCTTTCGTCCCGGCAACCATATATAGATTTTCTTCTTCAGTTTCCATGTTAATTTTTCCATCTTTCAT
>JAQUJQ010000022.1 GCA_028680875.1 Eubacteriales bacterium | reverse complement strand
TTTAAATTGATCCGCCGGGGTTTTTACAGGAGACTCCATCCTAATGCAGTGGTCCCCATAAAATTAGGAGGCAGAAATGTCCCTTCTTATACTGTATCCAACATTGTAAGTTTCATCTTTTTATACATTTCCCTGTTCCTTTTTGGCACTTTTATCGTTTCCTTGGAAAATGTGGACTTAATTACTGCGGCAAGCTCAGCGGCTACGTGCATAAGCAACGTGGGGCCAGGCTTTGAGTTAGTAGGTCCTGCATCTAATTTTAGCCTTTACTCGAACGGTACAACTATATTCTTGGCTTTCCTTATGATTGCCGGGCGTCTGGAGCTTTTCACAATTTTACTTCTGTTCACTCCTACTTTCTGGAATCCTAACCGTTAAGGCTGAAGTATAAAGTTAACCTCCCTGTTTTCCAGATCTACCGATTCCACCTTTATACGTACCTTCTGCCCCAAGCTGTAAACTTTATGGTGATTTTGTCCCACAAACCGATACTTATCTTTTTCCAAGATGTAATAATCATCTTTTAGGGAATCCACACGTACTAATCCTTCTATGGTATTTACCAGAGTAACAAAAAATCCAAATGAAGCAATCCCACTTATGATACCATCGTACTCTTCCCGAATGTGCTCACTCATGTATTGGGTTTTTTTCAATTTTTCTACTTCCCGTTCCAATTCTTCCGCTTGTCGTTCTGCGGTTGATGCAATGGTAGAAGCCTCTTCTGTTTTCTTTTTTAAATCCTCCAGACGTTCTCCGTAAATACTTCCTTTTATAGTTTCTTTAATCACCCGATGAATGATCAAATCAGGATAGCGCCTAATGGGAGCGGTAAAGTGACAATAATACTCAATCCCAAGGCCAAAATGACCCAGGCACCCGGTTCCATAAAAGGCCTTCTTCATAGAACGCAACATAACCGTATTTACTACATTCTCATTTTCTTTACCCTCGACCTGATTTAGAATGTCATTTAAGGCTTTGGGGTGGACTTTTTCAGGACTACCTTTCAGCCTGATTCCAAGGCTAAGAAGAAAACGTTGAAATTCTTCCATTTTATCTATAGAAGGCTTTTCGTGTATTCGATATATAAAAGGTAGCTGCATGTGATAAAAATGTTCGGCAACGGTTTCATTGGTTATGATCATAAATTCTTCTATAATCCGATTAGCTATTCTTCTTTCTGCAATATCGACTGAAATAGGAATCCCTTCCTTATTTAAAGTAATAAAAGCTTCATCAAAATCAAAATCCAAACTGCCACGGTTTATACGCTTTTTTCTTAAAATACAAGCCAGCTCCTCCATACCTATTAAATCCGGCAATATGTTTTTATACCGTTTCTTTAAATCCTTGTCATCAAGTTCCAAAATGTCGGAAATGTCTGTATAAACAAGGCGCTCTTTTGAGCAAATTACGCTCTCACATATGTCATGAGAAACCACTTTTCCCTCCCTGTCTATTTCCATGAAAACCGACAAGGTCAGACGATCCTGGTTTGGGTTCAAACTGCAAATTCCATTGGAAATCCCCTGAGGAAGCATCGGAATGACCCGATCTATCAGATAAATACTGGTGCTTCGTTTTAAAGCCTCCCGGTCTAACAAACTTCCCTCTTTGACATAATTGCTCACATCTGCAATATGCACGCCTAATAGGAAATTCCCATTTTTCAACCTTTCAACAGAAACGGCATCATCCAAGTCTTTTGCATCTGCACCATCAAGGGTAAAAATATTTTTACCCCGTAAATCTTTTCGATACTTTAAATCCTTTTTTTCAATGGATTGGGGAATGAGTCCAATTTCTTTGATGACTTTTTCAGGAAAGTAATCTTGTATTTGAAAGGAACGGATTAAAGCCTTAATATCGCCTCCTGCTTCATCTTTACGGCTTATTATTTCTATTATTTTCCCTTCTCCTTGTCTCCCATTGACCGGCCAACAGGTTATTTTCACCATCACCTTATCTCCGGGACAAGATCCGTTCCAATCCTTTTTCTTTATCAAAATCTCTTCACCTGATTTAATGTTTTCCGGTTTTACATAACCATAGCCGTCTCTTTTTGAAAAGGTTCCGACAAATTGGGTCATAGCCCTAGAGAGTACTTTTACTATTTTTCCCTCTAAACTTTGTCCGCTGCAACCAGCCGGATCCACCATTACAGTTACTGAATCCCCGTGCATAGCAGTTCCCATATTATCAGGAGGAATAAAAATATCCGAGTAGCCGGTTTCTTCCTTATCATTGAGTACAACAAAACCATAACCTCTCTTATGTTTTGATAGTACACCTCTTAGATATTTTGTTGTATATTTCGCCATATAAATTACCTCTATTCACCTTTAAGCAGATATTCCTTAAAAAGAGTGTATCACAATCTACCATGTGTTTTATATTATCTGATAAAAAAATTCTTGCAAGGATATACTAATTAACAGACTATTGCAAGGAGGAATTCTTATGAAAGTAAAAGATCTAATGTCAACATCAATTGTCAGTGTCAAACCGGAAACATCCATCGAACAAGTAGCAAGACAAATGCGACAGGCCGATGTGGGCGCAATCCCTGTCTGTGATGACCGGGATCAGGTTTTGGGAATCATTACCGACAGGGATATTGTAGTTCGAGCCTTATCCACTGGGAATAATCAAAAAACTGCTAAAGAAATTATGACTCGCAATCCCATTCTCGCCTCCCCTAATATGAATGTCCACGAAGCAACATTGCTGATGGCAAAAAACCAAATTCGTCGCCTTCCTGTCGTAGACAACAACCGTATGATGGGTGTAATGTCCATGGCAGACTTGGCAAGAAAAAGTATTTATGTCGATGAGGCAGGGGATGCTCTGTCCGCTATTTCCAAACCTGGTACTTTAAGCTGATTTTATCTAAAAAGAAAGGCAGCTGAAATTCCAGTTGCCTTTCTTTTTTCTATTGATTCAGACCGTTGTTCATGTTCCGATTCGGATTGTTATTTTGGGTTCCGGTGTTATCTGTAACACCCTGCTTACCATTAGTGCCATTATCGGTTACATAGTTGGTCCCATCCGGAGTATAAGTTCTGTCATATCTGGCACACCCCGAGAACATCAACAAGGCTAAAATCAACAGAAAGACAAGATAGATTCCTTTATGTTTCATACTTTCATCTCCTCTCTTTCACGATATATTATTTACAAAATATAATATTTAAGACATTATAAAAAAAGGAAACTTTTTGATTAAAAGCTTCCTTTTTTGAAAATTCAATTTATTTAATTAGCCACCAATTGAAATAAAAAGTGGTGCAAATACTAAAGCAACAATTGTCATTAACTTAATTAGAATGTTAATTGAAGGCCCTGAGGTATCCTTAAAGGGATCCCCTACCGTATCTCCAACGACAGCAGCTTTATGGGCTTCACTTCCCTTTCCGCCATAGTGACCTTCTTCAATATATTTCTTTGCATTATCCCAGGCACCGCCTGCATTGGCCATCATGATAGCTAATAACACACCTGCTGCCAAAGCACCAGCCAGCATTCCGCCCAGCGCTTCGGTACCCAAAAAGATTCCGACGGCTAAAGGTGCCACAATTGCCAGTAAGCCGGGAGCCAACATTTCTTTTAGGGCTGCCTTTGTACTGATATCCACACATCTGGCATAATCAGGCTTTGAAGTACCCTCCATGATCCCTTTATCTTCTCTGAATTGTCTTCTAACCTCTTCGATCATTTGAAAAGCAGCCTTTCCTACGGAATTCATAGTAAGTGCCGAGAACAGGAATGGCAGCATAGCTCCGATAAACAGTCCCGCAATGACTAAAGGATTTAACAGGCTGATATTGTCCAATTCTGCAACCTGAGAATATGAAGCAAACAGAGCAAGCGCAGTAAGAGCAGCAGAACCAATTGCAAAGCCCTTCCCTATGGCAGCAGTTGTATTTCCAACAGAATCCAGTTTATCTGTAATCTGTCTGACTTCTTTCGGAAGTTCTGACATTTCCGCTATACCGCCGGCATTATCTGAAACAGGACCATAGGCATCAACGGCAACCACCATACCGGTGGTTGACAGCATTCCAACCGCTGCAAGTGCAATCCCGTAAAGCCCTGCAAATGCATTTGCAATCAGGATACCGACAGCGATGAATATAATAGGCCATACGGTTGATAGCATTCCAACACCTAATCCGCTGATAATCGTGGTACCGGGGCCGGTTTCGCTCTGCTCTGCAATTTTTTTCACAAACTTATAATCTGCTGATGTATAGATTTCTGTGATCTTTCCGATAGCCATGCCCACAATAAGACCGGAAATAATAGCTATGGCACAGTTGAAATTACCAAAGAAGGCTTTACTCATAATTAATGATGCAAAAATTACAATTACCCCGCTGACATAAGTTCCGGCGTTCAAAGCAGCCGCAGGATTTCCTCCTTCTTTCCCTCTGACCATCATCACTCCAAGGATAGAAGCCAAAATACCTATAGCTGATAGAGTCAATGGAAAGACCGAACCGGTCAATGGATCCAATTCAAAAGCCTCTCCGATAGTTGGAGTAATAATTGGAATAATAACTGCCAAAGTTATTGCGGAAATAATAGATCCTACATAAGATTCAAAGAGGTCGGATCCCATACCGGCTACGTCTCCCACATTATCTCCTACATTATCGGCGATGACTGCCGGATTTCTCGGATCGTCCTCAGGAATACCGGCTTCAACTTTACCAACAAGATCCGCACCTACATCGGCCGCTTTGGTGTAAATTCCACCACCTACTCGTCCAAAGAGTGCCATGGAGGATGCACCCAACCCAAAGCCTGTTATGACAGTTGCCGAGTTTACTCCCATAATGATGAAGATTCCTCCTAAACCCAAAAGGCCGAGACCTACAACACACAGCCCCATAACGGCGCCACTTCTAAAAGCAACTTTAAGAGCTTTGCTCATGCCGCCTTCCTTTGCTGCATTGGCTGTTCGCACATTTCCTTTGGTCGCAACCCGCATACCGAAGTAGCCAGCCAAAACGGAAAATAATGCACCAATTACATAAAGAATTGCGGTGATCCAACTAATAAAAAAGCCTAAGATTAAAAATAAAATTACGATGACAATCACCATGGTTTTATATTCTCTCCGTAAGAACGCCATGGAACCTTCTCTTATAAAACCGGCAATTTCCCTCATCCGATCTGTACCCTCGTCCACCTTATTAATCCATGCGGAAAGGGCATAGGCGACAATCAGTGCAAGGACAGCACAAACCGGTGCCAGAATTGCTAATGTATTCATTTCTAATAATATCCTCCTTTTCGTCCACGACATTAAGAGGCGCTTTCATAGCACCTCTTTGTCATTACCAATGTATAATGGCTTTGATCACTTGCTCTCATGTTATTACTCAATTGCAACCAATGCCAGTGAGCATAATATAAAGCATATGGCTCCCACAATGCTGATTTTACTTAGAATTGCTTCATAACCCCTGCTCTTTTTTTTACCAAAAAGCTGTTCTGCTCCACCACCAATGGCACCGGACAGACCGGCGCTTTTACCGGATTGAAGCAGAATGCTTGCAATCAGCACGATGCTTGCCAGTGCAAGTACAATCATCAAGGCTGTTTTCACCTTTGCACCTCCCATTAAACGTATTTTTAAATACTAACATAGGAATTTAAATAAATCAAGTTTTTACCTTTAATTTAAACCGTATTTTCCTTATTTTATATTAGTTTTTAAATTATAAAAAGCTTTTTTACCTGCATATTCTGCACCGGTATCCAACTGTTCCTCAATTCTAAGCAACTGATTGTATTTTGCCACCCGATCCGTTCTGGAAGGAGCTCCGGTTTTAATCTGACCGGCATTAACTCCTACTACGAGATCGGCAATGGTCACATCCTCTGTTTCACCGGAACGATGAGAAACCACAGCGGTGTATCCGGCTTTTTTAGCCATTTCAATAGCATCCAAGGTTTCAGTCAATGTACCGATCTGGTTTACCTTAATCAAAATGGAGTTGGCAATTTCCAGATTTATGCCCTTTTCTAAGCGCTCTGTATTGGTTACAAAAAGATCATCACCAACCAACTGAACTTTATTACCCAGCTGTTCTGTCATGAATTTCCAGCCTTCCCAATCCTCCTCTGCCAATCCGTCTTCAATGGAAATGATAGGGTACTTGGACAAAAGCATATTATAATACTCAACCATTTCCTTTGCATTCTTTTTAATACCTTCGCCTGCCATATTATAAAGCTTGGTTTTATCATCGTACATTTCAGTAGCGGCTACATCAAGAGCAATCATCAAATCTGTTCCCGGTACATATCCCGCCTTCTCTATAGCTTCTGTAATGGCACAAATGGCATCTTCGTTGGATGCTAAATTAGGTGCAAATCCACCTTCATCTCCTACTGATGTATTCAACCCTTTTGCTTTCAAGACAGTTTTTAAGCTGTGAAATACTTCAGAACCCATCTGCAGAGCTTCTCGGAAGGTTTTTGCACCGACCGGCATTATCATGAATTCTTGTATATCTACGTTATTGTCTGCATGTTGCCCACCATTTAAAATATTCATCATGGGTGTAGGTAACAGCTTCCCGTTGACTCCGCCAACATATTGGAACAAGGGTAAACCCAGAGAATTGGCAGCAGCATGGGCTACAGCCAAAGATACGGCCAAAATTGCATTTGCTCCAAGCTTTTCTTTGTTTGGGGTGCCATCCAATTGATTTAAAAGTTTATCAAGACCCACCTGATCAAATGCATTCCATCCCAAAACTTCTGGTGCAATGATCTCATTCACGTTGTCTACTGCTTTCAATACTCCCTTTCCAAGATATCGGGATGAATCTTTATCCCTCAGCTCCACTGCCTCAAAGGCTCCGGTAGAGGCACCGGAAGGTACTATGGCTCTCCCCATGGAATCATCATTTAAAAAAACCTCTACTTCCACTGTTGGGTTGCCCCTTGAGTCAAGAACTTCTCTGGCAATTACTTCTTCAATATAGCACATTATTTACACCCCCGTTAAAAATTAATAATTTTTATAAAGTCTGCTGCGTTTAGGCTTGCACCTCCTACTAAAGCTCCATCGATTTCATCCATATTCATCAGTTCAGTAACGTTGTTCGGCTTTACACTGCCACCGTATAAAATGTTGATATGATCTGCTGTTTCCTTATCATAAAGACCTTTAATAACACTTCGTATATGACCACACATTTCATCTGCTTGTTCCGGGGTTGCTGTGCGGCCTGTTCCAATTGCCCAGACAGGCTCATAAGCCACCGTCAGTTTTTTCACTTCTGAAACAGATAGAGAATCCAAAGCAGCCGTAATCTGTTTTTTCACCACACTTGTTGCTTTTCCTGCATCTCTTTCTTCAAGAACCTCTCCAACGCAAAGAATTGGTAAAATGTTATGGGCAAAAGTCTTATGCAGCTTTTTATTTACTGTTTCATCAGTCTCACCAAAATACTGTCTTCTTTCAGAATGCCCAATAATACAATAGTCCACTCCGATTTCCGTCAACATATTTGCAGATATCTCTCCGGTAAAAGCGCCCTTTTCTTCATAGTGCATATTTTGTGCGCCAACTTTGATGCCACTTCCTTTAAAAGCATCTACAAGTATAGAAAGCTGTGTGAAAGGTGCACAAATAGCTACATTAACATTTGATGAGTGAACATATAGTTTTTTCAATTCTACTGCAAAATCTGCTGCTTCCTTACTTGTTTTATACATTTTCCAATTTCCTGCTAAAAACGGTTTTCGCATTTTTTTACTCCTTAATTACTACTTAATTTCTTGGTCTTGTAATGTAGCCACTCCCGGCAACACTTTTCCTTCTAAGAATTCTAGTGATGCCCCTCCTCCGGTGGAGATATGTGTCATCTGATCTGAAAGGCTGAATTGCTGTACCGCAGCTGCTGAATCTCCTCCGCCTATAATGGTTGTTCCTTGGCTCTTTGCTAAAGCTAGAGCAATTGCTTTAGTTCCTAAAGCAAAATTAGGCATTTCAAAAACACCCATAGGCCCATTCCATACAATGGTTTTAGCCTTCTCAATCTCTCTTTTAAATAATTTTATAGTTTTTTCACCGATATCCAAGCCCATCCAATCAGAAGGAATTGAATCATAAGAATAGATAACAGATGGGGAATCGTTATTAAATTCTTTCGCCGCCCGTATATCCACGGGGAGCAATAGAGAAACCCCTTTTGCTTCTGCTTTTCTGAGGAGAGCTAAAGCCATATCTGTCATTTCTTCCTCTACGATGGATTTGCCAATTTCATAACCTTGTGCTTTGAAAAATGTATAAGCCATCCCGCCACCAATAATTAAGCTGTCTACCTTATCTAAAAGGTTTTCAATTACGGGGATTTTATCACTTACCTTAGCACCTCCCATAATTGCTAAAAAAGGTCTCTTGGGATGATCTATCGTATTTCCGAGGAATTCAACCTCTTTTTCCATCAGAAAACCTGAAACCGCCGGAATATATGTGGCAACTCCTACCGTAGAGGAATGTGCACGATGAGCGGTCCCAAAAGCATCATTAACAAAAATATGTGCCAAATCCGCCAGCTCCTTAGAGAAATCTTTTCCGTTATCCGTTTCTTCTTTACGGAAACGGACATTTTCCAGGAGCATAACTTGTCCACTCTTTAGATTCTCTGTGGCCTTTCTTACATCTTCACTGACTACTTTAGGATCATTTTTAAATATTACTTTTTGTCCTAATAATAAAGAGAGTCGGTCCGCAATCGGAGCCAGTGTGAATTTTTGATTTGCCTCTCCCTTTGGCCTTCCCAAATGTGACATCAAAATAACTTTGGCTCCTTTTTCTATCAGATATTTAATTGTAGGCAAGGAACTGGTAATACGACTATCATCAGTAATTTCTCCGTTTTCATTTTGAGGTACGTTGAAATCACATCTTACTATCACCCGAAGTCCTGCTACATCCACATCACGAATAGTTTTTTTCATATCTGAACCTTTCTTACAGCCCCTTCTTAACTACGTATTCCATTAAGTCCACTACTCTGTTGGAATAACCCCATTCATTGTCATACCATGACAAGATCTTTACCATATTTCCATCTAAAACCATGGTCGATAAAGCATCGATGATGGATGATCTGGTATCCTTTTTAAAATCTACGGATACCAATGGCTCTTCACAATATCCTAAAATACCTGCAAGCTCACCTTCCGAAGCCTTTTTCAAAGCCTGGTTAACTGCTACCTTGCTTGTCTGTTTCTTTAGTTCAAAAATAATATCAACTACAGAAACTGCAGGTGTGGGTACCCGAATAGCCATACCGTTTAGCTTATCCTTCAACTGAGGCAGTACCAAAGAAACTGCTTTTGCGGCGCCGGTAGTTGTTGGAATCATTGAGAGTGCTGCTGCTCTGGCTCTTCTTAGGTCTTTATGGGGCAGGTCCAGAATTTTCTGATCGTTGGTATACGCATGAATGGTCGTCATCAAGCCTCTTTCTATTCCGAATTCCTGGTCAATGACCTTGGCAAAAGGCGCCAGGCAATTGGTAGTACAAGATGCATTTGAAATGATATGATGCTCAGCCGGGTCATATTGATCTTCATTGACACCCATGACAATTGTAATATCCTCACCTGTTGCAGGGGCAGAGATAATAACCTTTTTTGCTCCTGCCATGATGTGTTTTTCCGCATCAACTTTCTTTGTAAAAAGTCCGGTTGATTCTAAAACTGCATCTACACCCAAATCCTTCCATGGTAGTTCTCCTGGGTCTCTCTTGGCAAGAATTTTTACTTCTTTTCCATTTACGACAATTGCATCTTCTGCTGCTTCTACAGTGCCTTCAAATTTTCCAAAGCAACTATCATATTTAAGCAGATGTGCTAAAATATTTGGGCTTGTTATATCATTTATAGCAACGATTTCAATATCAGTATCTTTCTCCATTGCGATTTTAAATGCATTTCTTCCAATTCTGCCGAAGCCGTTAATTCCTACTCTAGTTTTCATATTCTTTATCCTCCTGATTAATATAATATTACAATCACTTAAAGTGATATAAGCTTGTTAAAATCGTTTCCTTTTAGAGGAAGACGGAAGATTCATCTCATCCCTATATTTTGCAACAGTCCGCCTGGAAATATCAATACCCTTCTTTTCCAGTATATTAACCAGGGCTTGATCAGAATAGGGTGCTTTTGGATCCTCACAATCTACTATTTCCTTTATAATTGTTTTAATGCTTTCCGATGCAATGCCCAAGCCATCGCTTCCTGCTACACCACTGGTAAAAAAATATTTGATTTCATATAAGCCTCTTGGGGTTTGCATATATTTTCCATTGATTGATCGGCTTACGGTTGATTCATGAACCCCTACTTCATCAGCGATTTGCTTAAGAGTAAGTGTCTTAAGATACTTGGTACCCTGTTCAAAAAAGTCTTCCTGATATTGTACTACCGCTTTTACTACGTTATAGATAGTTTGCCTTCTCTGTTCAATGCTCTTAATTAACCATAGGGCTGAATTAAGCCTTCCTGTCAAAAATGTAGAAATATTAGATTCCTTATCCGCTTCTATAAGCATCTTCCGATAAAAGGGACTGATATTCAAACGAGGTGCTGTGGTATCATTTACTATAATTAAATATTCTCCATCTACTTTTTCAACGGTAACGTCAGGAACGATATAGCGGTTATCATTGGCAGAACCAAATTGTCTCCCCGGTTTAGGTTCTAAGGTCCGGATGATATCACTGATCTCCTGAACCTCCTTGATCGAAATACCTACAGCCTTTGCAATGTTAGTCATCCGATTTGCTGCTATATCCTCTAAATGATTCTCTATTATTTCACAGGTTTCTGGAGTATCATCCCCATAATAAGCCATTTGGATTAACAGACATTCTACTAAATTTCTTGCTCCTACACCCACCGGATCGAAACCTTGTATTATCTTTAGTACCTTCAGAACTTTTTCAACGCTTATTCCAAACAGTTCTGCGACCTCCTCCAGAGATAGAGTCAAGTAACCGTTTTCATTCAGACTCTCAATCAGGTATTTGGCCACCTGTTTACAACCTGGGCCCATGGAAACCAGTTGAAGCTGAAGCATCATATGATCTGTCAAGGTAATATCGGAAGATACAAATTGTTCATAGGAATAATCACTCTTTTCTGTATTGTATTGCCATTGTTTGTAACTGATGTCATCGTATTCTCGCTCTTTAAAATGCTCAGCCCAATCAATCTCTTTTTCATGTATTTTTTCAAAGGATTCTTCTATTTTTGCAAAGGATTCTTCACTGTCAGAAATTTCAGTGGTCTCCGGTTTCTCTACCTTTTCCAAAATTGGATTTGCCAGAAGTTGCTCCTCCAAATAGGTTTCTAACTCCTGTGTACTGAATTGCAAAATTTGAATCGCCTGAATCAGCTCAGGTGTCATCACCAGTTTCTGTGTCTGTTCAATTGTTAATTCATAGCCTAATTTCATAACAACACCGTTTCACATAACATTATTTTACGCAATATTATTTTAAATTTAACAAAACAATTTGTGATTACCAATGTCTATTATAGCACTAAAATCTAATTTTTTGAAACCTCAATAACAAAATAACTAATTTTTTTGATATGTTCAGCCACATGCTCCATGTTATTTATTAAATCCATAAACATTACACCGGAACCGGGAGAGCACAAACCTTTTGCCAACCGTTCGATGTGATTTTCCCTTAATGTCCTCTCAATGCTTTTAATCTTTATCTCCGTTGACAGTATATTATTTGCTAAAACAACGTCTTGGTTTTCCATAGCTTTAACAACATCTTCTATCATTGTATGGATTCGTTGGTGAAAATCCATGATTTCCTGTTTTGCATCCTGACTGAATGGAATGCTGTTTTCTTTTTTATGAATTGCCAGCTTGGCAATATTGATAGAAAGGTCGGAAACGAGTTCGATATCCCCGGAAACTTCCAGCATTAAATTTAACATCTCATGCTGATCTTTTGTTATATTTTTTTGTGCCAATTTAACTAAGTAGATTTCAATATCCTTTTGTTTCCTTAGAATCAAATTCTCCACTTCCAGAACCCGTTCCAGTTCCCGTTCATCTCCTTCCACAACACATCGAAATGCGATATCATAAGTGATAGATGCCTGTTTTGTAAGGTTGATTATTTCATTGTAAGTCTGTGCCAAAGCTAAACCGGGGGTTTCCAACATTCGCACATCTAGATTATCGTTGTTTTGTTCTTCCTGTTTCTTGAATGGAACCAACAAGTCCGAAACTTTAACGAAAAGACTCACAAAGGGAAAACACAGAATGGTAGTTCCAACATTAAACAAGGTATGGGCATTGGCAATCTGACGTGGTAAATTATCCGATGACAGAAACTGTAATAAATTCACCATCATGTTTTGGAAGAAAAGAACAACTACAAGTGTTCCGGTTAAATTGAATAAAAGATTTATAATTGCTGCTCTCCTTGCCGTTCGACTAGCATCTCTGCTTGCCCATAATGCAGTTAAACACTTCCCAACATTAATCCCCATTATCAATGGAACTGCCATTTTTAAAGGTAACAGCCCTTGAGCTGACATTGCGATCATCACGCCGGTCAGCATACTACTGCTATGGACCAAAGCTGTTAGAAGAAAGCCCATCAGTATTAAGATAAGATATTGAATGTTATCAGGTTGGGAATAGGAGTAAAAGAAATCACGGATTTCAACCAGTCTGCTCAAAGAACCCATACCCATCTCCATAAATATCATGCCGATGAACATGATACCAAAGCCAATGAAAATTTCTGCTAAAGATTCAACTCGTTTGGTCTTTGCACATTTCCAAAATACCACCGAGATTCCAACAATACAAGGGGCTAAATACTCCAAACGAAATGCAAGGAGTTGGGCAGTAATCGTTGTCCCGATGTTGGCGCCCATAATCACTCCTGTAGCTTGAACCAAAGAAATCATACCTGTATTAACTAAGCCCACCACCATAATGGTTGTCGCACTGCTCTTTTGGTTAACAGCTGTCACTACAATTCCCGACATTATACTCATAAAGCGATTCTTACCGGAAATCTCCAGTAAGCGTTGACCCCTACCTTGAGAAATCCATTCCAAAGAATCTTTCATGATTTCGATTCCGTACAGGAGCAATCCAGCTCCTCCTAAAATTAGAAATGGCAAGATAAACATTAATCTTCTATCCTTTTCCTTTCTTAAACGAGTCTTGGAAAATTCATCTGCCGCAAGGCCTCAAATATAACAATAGCTGCGGCATTTGACAAATTCAGAGAACGTAATTCTGTATTATGGCTCATAGGTATCCGTATGGTTCTTTCTAAGTTCGTTTGGATAAACTCCTGAGGCAACCCCTTTGTCTCTTTCCCGAAAACCAACATTGCATTCGGCTCATAGAGCACCTCGGTATAGCATCTTATCCCCTTCGTTGTTGCTAAATACAAGGGATGCTTTCCATACTTTATCAAAAAAGCTTCCAAGTTTTCATGTATTTCCAGATCTACATAAGGCCAATAATCCAGGCCGGCCCGTTTCAAATGAGCATTATCGATTGAAAACCCCAAGGGTTTCACTAGGTGTAGCTTACTCCCTGTAGCTGCACAGGTTCTTGCGATGTTCCCTGTATTCGGCGGTATTTCCGGTTCCACCAAAACGATGCTTAGATTGTGACTTTGTTTATCCATGGTATCCTTTGTTCCTTACCCTCCCTATGTTACGGAAAAATGATTAATAAAGCAAGACTTCATATTATTTATTTTTAATGAGGACAAATAACTCAAATTATATTATAATACCATAATAGAAACTATAGGAGGTAGTAAACATGGTAAAAAATCTTGTAAAAATTGGCCTGATGGGTTTTGGAAACATCGGAACAGGCACGTATAAAACGTTAGAAATAAATAGAGATGTGATTAAAGTAAATACCGGTATTGACTTTGATATTATTAAAATCTTGGAAAAAGACGTTGACAGAGAAAGAGATGTCGTTGTATCAAGAGATAAATTCACACAAAACCCTGATGATCTGATTTTGGATCCTTCCATTGATGTTATTATTGAACTTTTGGGAGGAATCCAGCCTGCCACAGACTTTATGCTAAAAGCAATGGAAAACGGCAAACATGTAGTAACAGCCAACAAAGCTGCAGTTGCAGCTAATTTTGATGTCCTTCGCAAAGCTGCAGATGATAACAAAGTACTATTCCGATATGAAGCTAGTGTGGGTGGCGGAATCCCCATTCTTAACACCTTAAGTACTGTATTACATGCCAATGAATTCGTAGAAGTGTTGGGAATTCTTAACGGTACAACCAACTACATCTTAAGTCAAATGACAGATTTTGGCTTGAACTACTCGGACGTTCTGAAAGTGGCTCAAGATAAAGGATTCGCAGAAGCAGATCCTACTGCTGACGTAGAAGGAATCGATGTGGC
>JAQUJQ010000214.1 GCA_028680875.1 Eubacteriales bacterium | reverse complement strand
CGCCGGCAATCAAGGCATAAGGCAAAGTAGCCATCATCAAATCAATAGCCTTAATCTGGCAACCCTGTGAACACAAGATTACTCCATCACCATAAAGACAGGTATTACTGCCAAAAGCTGCACCGGAAAACACAGCGGCAGAAGCTAAGAGAGGATCAACTCCCATAGCCAGGGCAAGAGGTACAACAATCGGGAGAATAATAGCCGCCAAATCCCAGAAGCACCCGGTTGCATATGCATAAATTGCGCATACAATAAATACCGCTGCCGGCAAGAATGCGCCCTTCATTATAGGCAATGTTATATCAATAATATACTCTGCCAGCATCAAATCCCCATTCACTGCTTGAACAGCAAAAGCAAGAACACAAAGTATCATGACAAAACCCATACTGATTACTCCATCATAGCAACAAGTCAGAAGTTCTTTTATCGAAAGTCTCTTTTGTACTGCATATAGAATTAAGGCAACTACGACACCGGCAAAAGCACCGGTCAAAACATCCGTTTCACAGTATAGGGTAACCCCAATCATTACTATTAATGGAATTATGAATGGCCAGGGAGATGCTTTGTGAGTATCTTCAATTTCATAGCCCTTTACTGATTGAATCAAAGATAGATCCGTACCTTCCGGAAAGACCTCACCGGTTAACTCTGCACGAATTGTATCCTTTTTAATTAATCCAATCTTTGGAATCACGCCTAAAATCTGAAGTATAACAACAACAAGGGCTAACCAACCATAGAACGTAATCGGAATTGCCGAAATGTAGGCACTGAGACCTGTCCCATTCGCGCCGACAATACCTTCATTTTCCAGTAAGGCTCCAAAGTAAACAGCCCAGGAAGATAACGGTACAAGTATACAGATAGGCGCTGCTACGCAATTTACCGTATAGGCTAGTTGGGTTCTTGGAATTCCCAATCTGTCAGTAATCCCCTTCATTGTAGTCCCTACAGCTAAATTGTTTAAGTAATCATCCAGGAAAATGATTATTCCTAATCCTACTGTCCCAAATAAAGCCTGCCTCTTTGTGTGAATATACTTTCCCGCCCAAAGACCGAAATCCTGTACTGCACGAGATCTCTCAAATAACATAATAAGCATACCAAACATAGCAATTACTAACAATAACCACTCTAATGTCTCATTCATCATGGAAACATACAAATAGTTAAACCATGTTTCGACAAAACCAAAAATACCACCTGCCAAAATAAGTGCACCTACAGATAGCCCGCATACCATAGCAAATAAAGTTCGCTTCGTCGATACAGCAACCACCAAGATAGTCAATACGGGTAATACACTAATAATACCGTAACCTTCCATAATAACCTCCTTAATAATAATAAAATAACATCCTTTTCAGCACATGGAATTCTTTCGAATAATTTCAACAATCGATTGATTGGTCAAAAACATACTATCCGAGCAGGAGCCCAGGTTTTCAAAAAGACCTCGAAGATCACCTGACAGGATTCCGTCTTTTGTATTGATATGGCATCCTTTTTGGGCTAACAGCGCCGATTGTACAGCCCATCCTGATGAAAGGGCAACCTTATATGCACAACCCTCCTTTCCGCCATCACAAAGAAGGCCGGCAATGCTGCCCACCATGTTTACTATCGTATGATAAATCTCCGTCTCATTACCACCCAGCATATAGGAAACCCCTGCCCCGGCACCGACTCCGGCTGCTACGCCACAGCCGCACATAGCAGAAAGGGTTCCGGTATAGGATTTAACATACACCGTCACTAAGTTAGAAAGAGCTATTGCTCTTAACAGAGTATCCTCCGAACAATTCAGTTTCTTTGCAACTCCAACGTTGGTCATAAATACGGTCAACCCATGGTTTCCGCTACCGGCAGTGGTCATGACCGGGTTAGGCACCCCTGCCATTCGCGCTTCAGCTGCAGCACCACATAAGATCTGGGCTGTTGTCACCATATTATTTCTTTCAGTACCCTCATATATCATTTCCTCTATAGCTTTCCCCAATCCCTTTTGCATGGTAAGGCCAATATCAGCCATTTCAATGCCCATTCGAATTCCTGCGTTTAAGAACTCCAAATTTGCAACATCCACGTTTCTTGCAAATTCTAAAAGATCGGCCAAATTATACTTTTGAATCAAACTTTCTTTGGTATTGTGACTCTCATATACTAATTGAATCGGTGGAAGACTCTTTCCTTTTTCTATGGAAACCACATTTTGATGACGATCCTTTACTAGAACACGTATATGGTTTTGTTCCGTAAACAAGTTTACTTCTATGTATAGTCTTGCACATTCCTTTACTACCGATATTTCTACTATACCATCTTTCACCAATTGTTTTGCATTGACGAGTTGTTCATCATCGATATGCTCTAACAGACGTAATCCTTTCTTTGAACTACCGATCACAACTCCCAATGCAGCCGCTATTGGCAGCCCGCGATCCTTAATACCGGGAATCCCCACAAAAGATGCATTCTTATATAATGCACTATCAATTACAACATGCAACCTTAACAGTTTTTCTCCCTCAATTTGTTCCTTTGCAATAGCTGTGGCATAAGCTACTGCTATTGGTTCTGTACAACCGGTTGCCACCACACATTCGCTCTTTAATATTTCCAGCAATTCTTTTTCCATTTTTTCACCTTCTCATATATTGTCTGTTACTATATATGAGCAATAATTATGCCAATGTCTATTTTGCCTAAAAATACTAAAATGAGACTTAAATCATAGTTTTAGTCTCATTTTAGTCTCACTCAATCTCGTTCTGAGAATATGTGAGACCGGTTATTTCTTTCTATTCTATAGGTACTTTTTCTTTTTTCTATAAAAGGTTGCACGACTAATTTTCAATTCGTTACAAACCCGATCCACCATTTCTTTGTGCCCCAGATAATGATACTTCTCTAAAAGATCCCGAAAAATCTCTCTTTCTCCGTTTCCTTTATCAACTACTCTATTAAGTCTTCTTCGGATCAGCGGTTCACTTATCTCATCTCTGGTTTCGAGGCAAACTGCGAATTCCATAATGTTTTGGAGTTCCCTGACATTGCCCGGCCATTTATAGGATAAAAACAATTTTTTTGCTTCTTCAGACAAGCATTTAATATCTTTTTCAAATTGGCAGTTATAATATTGTAAAAAATGGCTTGCCAAATATTCAATATCCTCTTTATGCTCTCGCAAGGGAGGTATATGGATGGGGAAAATGTTCAGCCTGTAATAAAGATCCTCCCTGAAAAGATTGTTGCGGATCCGTTCCTCTAAATTGGCATTGGTAGCAGACAAAATGCGTACATCAATCTTCTTCATTTCATTGCTGCCCAACCTACATATCTCTTTCTCCTGTAAAACTCTTAAGAGCTTCACCTGAAGCCTGAGTGGCAATTCGCCTATTTCATCAAGAAAAATAGTTCCTCCATCAGCAATTTCAAATTTT
>JAQUJQ010000213.1 GCA_028680875.1 Eubacteriales bacterium | reverse complement strand
GGTAATGGAAAGTGTATGATAATGTAAAGTAAGGGTGCGAATTTACTGTTTCATCAGTATCCTTTAACAGTTTTACTTTACATTATCAACACTCGTGATTATCTGGTAAAAGACTTAAGCCATTCTAGTAAATCATCATTGGCCAGCCATGAAGGTATCTCCTTAGGTGTAGCATCCGTATACGCTTTTTCAATTGCTTCTCGCTTTTGGCGCGAATCTGTCCGTGCATAAATCTCAGTTACTTGAACGGATGTATGCCCTAGAATGTCACGAATATACACTAAATTAACACCTGATTGGAGCAGGTGCATTGCCAAGGAATGCCTCAGGCAGTGGCAACTGAGCTTCTCCGGAATTAGAGAAGGTTCCCTCTCCCGTGCCTGTCTTGCGTATTTGGCAAGTATGTAGTTTACACCTGCCCTGGTAAGCTTTTCCTTACGGCTATTACTGAATAATGGATACATATTTGCGTGTGGATGAAGTAGTTTTTGCTCAGTCATATATATCTTAAGAAACTTTACCTGCTGTTCAAGCAGCGGAACAATTCTTGCTTTATTGCCTTTACCAATTAGTTTTACAGTACAGGGCGGGTCAAGACGTACCATGGATGGGGTGAGGTCTATGATTTCCTGAACACGTGCACCGCTATCATACATAAGCGATAGCAATGCCAGATCTCTCCGTCCACTTTTGGTGGATTGGTTAGGACCTTCTAATATGAGTCGGATACCTTCCACTGATAGATACTTAATGGTTGGTTTTTCAGTCCTCTTAACAGGAATGGACAGGATACGCTGCCATTCCATCAGGTTTTCCGGGTTTTGATACTGAAGATATTGGAAGAATGAGTGCAGGGCAGCAAGACGTACATTTCTTGTAGCCGCACAACAGTGCCTTTCTTCTTCAAGCCAATCCAGGAATTTTACAACGATTTCTTTAGTTATCTGGCTTAATGTTAATCTTTCGGCAGGTATGTTTTCCCTTTCTTTAAGGAAAGTTAAGAAGAGTATGAAGGCATCTTTGTAAGAAGCAATAGTGTTTTTGCTGGCACCTCTTTCACCCGGTAGGTAATGGGTTAGAAAATCAGCCAAGTTTTTTGAGAAATCAGTAGGTCTCATGGTTGTCTACCTCCGGGAAAGCATATGAACAGATGCTGTTGACGTCAGAAAGTAAACCGGGATACATTTCTGATGTCAGTCGTACATATTTTTCGGTTGCCTCTAGAGACTGATGTCCCAAATATTCAGACAAAACTGGTAGTGCATAGTAAAGATCTAATCCTGAATATGCCATTTTTGCCAGCGAATGCACACTGAACGTATGGCGTATATCATACAAGCGAGGACCGAGACCTTTCCCACCATGAGGAATGCCTGCTTTCCAGAGTACCTTTCGGAACCACTCGTAGATTGCTTTTGGATTGCATCTACAGCCATTACGTTTGACAAAAAAGTAATCCTCAGGTCCTTGGATTATCTTTAATGAATTCCGATATTGTTTGCAGACATCGACAAGTGAATCAGAAAAAGGAAGCATCCTATCCTTGCCGTTTTTGCTTTGTCTGATAATTAAGTATTTATCTTCTAAATTTACATCCTTATTTTTCAGTGAGACAGCTTCACCGATGCGGATTCCTGTACCGTAAAGAGTACGTAAAAGCGCCGGAATGACATTAACGTGTGAATCCATAAAATTATCTATTTCCAGTCGGTCACTCGCTGCGAAAATAGCATTCAGTTCATTTTTAGAGAAAATATATGGCGTAAAAGTGCTCTTATACGCTTTTGGAAGCTTAGGAATATAGGAGGGGTAGCCCGAATCATTTAAGAACGAAGCAAATTGGATCAGATACATGACTCTTCTGTAGCAAGTACTGTCAGACTCATTAGGCCGTTTTACAGCCCATTTATCAGCAAGTTCCTTCGTAATACTAATTTTCGACCCGCCGTTAAGGAGAACAAACTGATCGAAAAGATAATACTTGCTTTCAGCATCTATAAATTTATACCCTAGATTTCTTTTAAAGTCGATATACTGATCGAGAAGAGAGGCGTATATACTCTGAAATCTGCTCATTTGATAACACTCCTTCCATAAAAAGAAGTGTTAACAGGGGGTACTTCCAAAGCACACTGGCGCAGGGAATTCATATCAATCCTCAGATAATACCTTGTACTTTCCGTATTTTTATGTCCCAAAACCTCAGAAATAATAGGTAATGGCGTCTTTTTTTCAAGTAGGATTCCTGCCAGGCTATGGCGTAGTGCATGTGGACCGTGTTTCCGTTCTTCTTTAAATTTTATACCTGCTTTCCGGAGATAAAGGCATATGATGCTGTGGAGGGTTGAGCGGTTTAAACGGTCATATGGGGACGTCACATGCAGGAAAATATATGGGAGCTTTGATTCTGGACGTCCGTATTTCAAATAGTCAATAATTGCTTCTCCGATCTCTGACAATAGAGGGAGGTCTATTCTCTCGCCGGTTTTCTGTTGGTTAAGGACGATGAGGCTCTGTTCCCAACGAATGTTTTCAAAAGTGAGACAACAGACATCCGTTGCCCTGAGTCCCAGGCGTGCTGTTATCAGCACCATAGCGTAGTCACGTTTCCCTTTCGGGCTGCTGCGGTCAATGCATGTTATCAGTGCTTCCACTTCTTCCTTTGTGTATGTGGAGGGAAGCTTAGGCTGTTTTACAAATTTATCTTTGGGAACCATCCGTGAACAATCTGTCTCTATCAATCCCTGGTCATAAAGATATCTTAGATATCCTTTGATAACCGAAAGATTTCTGTGTCTGACATATGGAGTGCAGAATCCCAGTTGATTCGCATAGTTCATTAAAAGCTGCTGGCTTATTAAACGTACATCGCGTATATCATTATCCTCCAGGTAACTGAGGAAATTCTGGAAACGGTGTTTGTATTCCTCAACGGTTTCACGGGAAATTCCATAAGATTTCCTGTAGGCGATATAATTCTGCATCGTCTGACCAACAGCACCCTGCAATTCACGGAATTTCTGGCAACGTCTAAATTTAACCGCACCGGTTTCAAGGAATTCAGTTAAAACGTTGGCACACTGTATAATACCTTTTTCCCATCGTTCAAGGTCATCGTATCTTCTGTTTCCTATCAGATGGTAGATGAATGCCTCGCCCACAGAGGCAGTATAAAATTGTAGATCATTTTCCTTCATGAATGCAGCGACCCTCTGCCACGCAGAACGGTATTGGCTGATTCTTGATGAAGAATAGGAAAGTTTTTGAAGATAACTGATTACTTCAAAAGTCAGCACATCAAGAGTCTTTTGTTTTTCTCCCATTATCGGACCTCCTTAATAATATTTGGCTTGATTACCTAAATCAAATATAGAGGTCTAATAATGTAAAGTAAAACAAAAAAGGCTACCGCAAATATGGGGATTCGCACCCTTACTTTACATTATCATACACTTTCCATTACC
>JAQUJQ010000021.1 GCA_028680875.1 Eubacteriales bacterium | reverse complement strand
CTGCATTGTACGCCTCTTCGATGTCTGTAGCTGAGGCTAAATGAGCCGCACAACGCTGGAGAAGACTAAGTTCAATTCCTCTTACCTTTGCTTTAATCTTAGCATTTGCAAAGTTGGCTAAGCTATCTGCCAAGCCTCCCATTCGGGCGTGTCCAAAGGCATCCTTATCTTTTGACATGTCTGAGAAGTAGGAGGAGATAAAAGTCCCGTTCTTATCTTTGATGCCTTCGGACACTGCCACCAATACGTCCCCTTGCTTATCATAAACTCTAGTTACGTCAGAAATGAAATCTGATAAATCGAAGGGGATCTCTGGTAGGTAAATCAAATCAGGGCCCATGCCCTTATATTTTGCCAGAGCAGAAGAGGCGGCTAACCAACCGGCGTTTCTGCCCATAATCTCCAAAACTGTGATGGAGCCTGTATCATAGACCCTTGCGTCACGATAAACCTCCATACATGTAGTCGCCACATATTTTGCAGCACTTCCGTAGCCCGGGCAATGATCCGTTTTTGCCAGATCATTATCAATAGTTTTTGGAATTCCCATAACCCGACATTCATAGTTGTTATGGGATAAATAGCTGCTGATTTTACTGCAGGTGTCCATAGAATCATTACCACCGTTGTAAAAGAAATAGCGAATATTATATTTTTGGAATACATCCAGAATTCTCTTGTAGTCCGTGTCGTCTGTTAAAAAGTCCGCCAGCTTATAACGGCAGCTCCCCAACACGGAGGCCGGGGTATATTTCATAAGAGCTAACTCTTCCGGATCTTCAAGGGTCAAATCATAAAGGCGATCATCAAGAATCCCACGAATACCATGTGCCGCCCCGTATACCTTTGTAATGTGTTCAGACTTTAAGGCTGCTTCAATACAACCCAAAGCACTGGCATTGATTACCGAAGTTGGACCTCCAGACTGCCCGATCAAACAGGCTCCTTTTAATACTGTCATATTTAGTACCTCCTTCTATTTGCTCATATTTTCATTACTATTTATTATAATTCTTATACAAACTATTATATTACAATATATATACATTGTCGACAACTATTTATGTTTGTCAACCATTACTACATAAATACCGAAAAAAAACCTTGCTTGCAAAGAATTTATAGGTACATTATAACAAATATTTTTCTGAAAGTATTAGCAAAAGAGAGAAATACTAATTTATAATATGGAATTATTATTTAATTTTTGTTTTCAAAGGAATGAATTGATAACAATTATAAAATTTTGTCGACAATTTAGCTTATTTATATTATAATGATTATAAACAGGAGGGAGAAAAATGCTTGTCAAAATAAAGTTTCTCGGAATTTTAGGAGCCATTTTCGGCAATGACCCGTTAGAGGTTGATATTGACCCGGATTATGAAGCTTTACATGCTAAAATACATGAAATAATTGCAGATAAGTATGAAAATCCTTATGTGGTTCTAAATAATGGCCTTCCATTATTAAAAACAGCCATTATCCGGGAGGGAGATACATTCAGTATTTTTATGCCCATATCGGGTGGTTAATAATGATTAATTTTTTTATGGAGGTAGTTAAATGTATAAAGGATATACAGGAAACATATTACATGTAGATCTAACAGAAAATAAAATTGTAATAGAAGAACCCGATGAAAAATTCTATCGGAAATATCTTGGGGGCAGTGCTTTCGGTGTATATTATTCATTAACAAAAATTCCAAAAGGCATTGACCCTTTAAACCCTGAAAACGTTATCACTTTTTCAGTCGGACCAATCGCAAGCAGTAAAATCAGTGGCGCTTCTCGCCATAGCGTCACAGCTAAGTCCCCTCAGACAGGCTGTATAGGTACGAGTGAAGCCGGAGGCTACTGGGCTCCCGAATTAAAGAAATCAGGCTTTGATGCGGTTGTAATCAAAGGAAAGGCAGCAAAACCCGTATATCTATGGATTAAAGACGGTATGGCAGAAATCAGAGATGCTTCGAAGATTTGGGGATTATTTACAAAAGAAGCACAAGAGGCAATCCGTACTGAGCTTGGTGATAAACTGATCAGAGTTGCTCAAATCGGACCTGCAGGCGAAAACATGGTTAAATATGCATGTATATCCAATGAGTTATCTCATTTCAACGGAAGAACCGGCATGGGAGCCGTAATGGGAAGCAAAAACTTAAAAGCGATTGCCGTCAGAGGAACTCAAACTATTGAATATGAAGACCCTGAATATTTAGCAGAATTAGCAAAGATAGGTGGAGAAAAAGTTAAAACTCTTCCGGCTTATCAGGGTTTTAAAGCCCTGGGAACAAACACAAATGTTGATGAGCTTTATACCTTAAATTGTATCCCGACAAAAAATTGGAGCAGCGGGATAATGGACGGAGTTGAAAATCTTCTTGCTTCTGAATGGACCGACAGCTATATCAAACCGGGAACATGCTATGCATGTGCTCAAAGCTGTAAAAGAAATGTCCATAATACCGATAGTGTAGATGCTAAATATGGCGGACCGGAATATGAAACAGTAGGAATGTGCGGCCCCAACCTCGGGATTACCGATAAGCTTGATATTATAAAAATTAATGAGATGTGCAGTAAATATACTATGGACACAATCTCTTTTGGTGGGACAGTTGGTTATGCCATGGAATGCTATGAAAAAGGTATACTGACAAAAGAAGATACCGATGGATTAGACCTGCGTTTCGGAAATGCAGATGCAGTTATAAAGTTAGCAGAAATGACCGGTCGCAGGGAAGGCTTCGGGAATTTGATTGCAGAAGGAACAAAATACCTTTCGGAGCACTTGGGGGGTGAAGCGTTAGACTTTGCAGTACATGTAAAGGGGAAGGAATTCCCTGCTCATATGCCACATAATAAAGCTTCATTAGCTCTTGCTTATGCAACTGTAGCCTTTGGACCGGATCACGTGTCTTCGAATTTTGACGGGTCAATTGCCTCAGAACCAATCCCCTATCAACTAAGAGGTTTTGGGCTTGATACAGCACAGGATCCTTATGTTTTAAATGATGAAAAGGTCAGATTATACTGGCAAACTCAAAAAGTATATAGTTTACTTGATACGGTCTGTGTCTGTTGCCTAACGTTCAGTTTCTGGACAATCTACGATTTTACTGATCTGACAAATGCAATCAATGCTGCTACCGGTATGAATACTCATATGGACGAGTTAATAGAAATTGCAGAGCGCAGATTAATTATGATGAGAGCATTTAATACAAGAGAAGGTTTTACAGCAGAAGATGATGAACTGCCAAAACGTTTATTTGATGATCCGCTTACGGGTGGAAGCAGTGACGGACTTACAGTAAACCATGATGATTTTGAAAGAACAAAAAAACTATATTATGAAATGGCCGGCTTAGATTCAGAAGGCAAGCCAACAAAAGCCAGATTATTGGAGCTTGGACTGGATTGGATTGAAATATAAATGATAATGACTGAAAAGGAAAAAATGTTAAAAGGAAAACTATATAAAGCATTTGCGGAAGAATTATTAAAAGAACGCCAATTTGCAAGAGAAATGGTATACACTTTTAACACTTTGCATCCAAGCGAAACAGAACAAAAAAATAAGATAATCGTTGAATTATTTGGAAAGGTAGGCAATAACTTTTTTATTGAGCCTCCTTTCCGTTGTGATTACGGATATAATATTAGTGCCGGAGATAACTTATACATTAATTATAACTGTACAATATTAGATTGTGCAAACGTCATAATCGGTAATAATGTCTTGATTGCACCAAATGTAAGTCTTATTACAGCCGGTCACCCCATTGATTGGGAATCACGAAATGAAGGAAATGAATTTGCATTACCGATAAGTATTGGAGACAATGTCTGGATCGGCTGCGGTGTAATAGTAAATCCCGGCGTCCGAATCGGTAATAACACTATTATCGGATCCGGCAGTGTAGTTACAAGAGACATACCCTCAAATTCAATAGCCTTCGGTAATCCATGCAGAGTTTACAGAGATATATAATTTTATTACTCTAAAAACCTCTTCCACCGACGCTTACTCGGAATCCTTTGGATTTTGCATAACTCTCGCATTCTTGAATCATTTGTTTATTGTCTTCTTTCCAGTCTGACATGCTGTAAGATAAGCCTATTTGATCGTATTTTGAACTTCCTAATTGATGAAACGGTAAGATATGTATTTCCTTAATAGAATTCATTGTAAAAATATAGTCAACAATATTTTTAAACTCCCGACCGTCATTTACATTTGGAATTAATGGTATTCGCACTATAATTTCCTTATCTGACTTATTCAATTTATTAAGATTAGATAATATCAGCTTATTATCTGATCCGGTCCATTCTTTATGGAGATCTGTATTCAATAGTTTCATATCATATAAGAATAAATCGGTATATGGTAAAACTTTTTCTAAATGAAACCACGGTACATTTCCTGCAGTTTCAATGCAAGTTCCTATGCCATCTTCTTTTACAAGCCGTAGTATTTCCGTCGCAAAATCAATTTGAACCAACGGTTCTCCTCCGCTTAACGTAATCCCTCCACCTGACTGTTGATAGAAAACCTTATCCTTCATTACCTCACTATATACTTCTTCTGTTGTCATTTCTTTCCCGGATATTTTAAGTGCTTCATATGGACAATTTTCTACACATTTAAAACAATTTGTGCATTGTAACCTGTCCAATGTAAGGCGGCCGTCGATAATAGTAAACGGCCCACCCTTTGGACAAACATCTTTGCAACGATTACAACCTTTACAAAGATGTTCCGCATACATAAGTATAGGTTTTGGTTGCAAGGTTTCTGGATTTTGACACCATTTACATCTTAAAGTACATCCAAGCAAGAACACTATGGTCCTTATTCCATAACCGTCTGTTACAGAAAATTTCTGGATGTTGGAAACATATCCTGTCATCTGCTAAACCTCTTAATAATATTATCTTGCTGAACCGGTGACATTGAAATAAAGTATGCAGAAAGACCACCCATTCTTATACGTAAGCTCTTATGCTTTTCCGGATGTATTTTCGCATCCATTAAATCAGCAACATTTGTACTTGTTATCGTCAGTATTTGGCCATTCAACTCACAGAAAGACCGTATAAGACCTGCTAATCGGACAATTCCCGCATCCCCTTCCACATCATTGGAATTTATTGATAAATCCAAGGGTGTTCCGCTGTAATATCTTAATAAATCCGACTTTGTTGCGCTCTTTATTGTGGCAGTCGGTCCATTTATATCTACACCGGGCATGGGCGAGAAATTGGGAGCAAGAGCATCGCCTTTATATCTGCCATCCGGCGTAGCTCCGATATCTCTTCCTAATGCGGCATAGTTTTCAAAAGTGCCTATACCACTTACAAAAAAGATCCTCTCTTCCTTCTCGTTCCATTCGCTTACATGATCTGCGAAATCATTTAATACTCTTATAGCAATATCATCAACTTCGTCAATATCGTTCCCATATTTTGGAACCTTATTTATAGCTTCAGCCCTTAAATCATCATATTCTTCCCAATTATCGTTCAAAATGTCACGTAGCTCTGTTAAGCTAAACTTATTATCCTCATATACTAATTTTTTAATAACCATTAAGGAATCAACTGTTGCAGAGAATCCTGTTGCTAAAATCTGATGAAATACATATCTGGCTCCATCCTGACTGATATCACTGCCCTTGCTTACACAATCATCCATAATAGAAGACATAAGCGGATCCGGAGCAATCATATAGCTTAATCCGAAGTTCTCCAATCGTGTATTGCATTGTCTATCAATATAGTAATTCGTCTGCTTTTGATATGCTGCATAGAAATCCTCGAAAGTCTTTAAGTCTTCTATCTGACCTGTGTCAAGGCCTTCCAAGGTTTGGTTGTGTTGGGAAATTCCACGGTTTAAAACCCACTCGATACTCCTTATATTTAAAACGTGTGCATAACTGAAATGACTCTTCCCTTGAATTAAGGTTTCCCAACACCCATCATTTGAATAATCTCTTGCCACCTCTATAGGAATGCCTAAAGCTACAAAGCCGGGAATTATGGCATCATCATTATATATGATCGGCTCTCCTTGACCATATCTAAGAACCTCAGCAACCTTATTAATAAATTCCGCCGGTGTATTTTTATGAATTCTTACAGCAAGAGTTGGCATCAACAATGCCATTTCATGCATGATTTCCACAAACATATATGAAAC
The DNA here is from genome assembly GCA_028680875.1 of Eubacteriales bacterium. Lineage (GTDB taxonomy): Bacteria > Bacillota > Clostridia > Peptostreptococcales > Anaerovoracaceae > JAQUJQ01. Next base: position 8,443 of record JAQUJQ010000021.1, on the reverse strand, counting down.
ATCTGTTGTCGCATCTGTTCCGTCTGCATATTGGCCTGCTACAATGCAGTTCATCAGCCAGTCGTTACCGGATTGTCCATAATTGAAGTTCGCATCGCTGTTAATACTTTCGTTTTCTTGCCAAGTAAGAGCTCTGACCGCATAACCTCCGGTTTGATTGGTTCCGCTATTCATGTTGTTTTCGTCGGGAATAGTACCCTGTGAAAACAATCCAAAATTATAGTGGTTTTCAGCCAGCTTCGTATCTTGAATAACTCTTTCGTTGCATTTGACAAGAAAGCTCGCAATAATATCTTTTGCCTCTTCCTTAGTCAGAACTCCAGCTTCAATATCTGCTTTATAATACGGATAGATGTACTGATCTGTTCTTCCGAGAGGTACATACTCTCCGCCACTATTAATTAAACAATAAGTAAACCAGTAGGCCTGTACTGCTTCGTGGAAATTTCTTGCGGGATTCATCGGAACATTAGAGCAGTTTTTATAAATCTGCAATAACTCCTTTTTCCTTACTTCATCCTTGCATTTATAAGCCAAATTGAGTGCTGCTTGTGCATGTCTCTTTCCAAAAGCTTCCAATCCTTCAAGGGATATAAGCATAGCCTTGTATTCATTAAGGACCATTTCACTTGGATTTTTACTGCTGATTTGTTTATCAATTTGTTCAAGAATTTGTTCCTTGACTCCTTTTGTGCCAATCTCAAGAATCCTTCCCCAATTCGGAGGATGATGCCCCCATACGGAAGCCTCATTCAGTTGATATCTTGAAGCCTGTTCCCCTTCGTCGGCCGTATAGTATATTGGCATCACCGTACCCCATCCGACGCTATTCTGGTTTGGATTGCCAACGATCAGTTCATCATCCTTGATAATTGCAGGAAGTCTCTCTCCCATATATTTTTGTGCATAACCTTTTCTTACTACAATCGGTTCATCTATAATTTCGGGCCATTCATCCAAAATATTTGTATTCTTAAAATGCCATGTCCCCGGATCATGAAACTCAACTTCAAATAATCTTTTCTTTAGTTTTTCCATTCGATTAGACATTGCCATGGTAAATCCTCCAATCTTCTTTGCCTCTTTTTCAGTCAATTATCATAAGATAATTACCCCTTTGGATTTCTAGCTAAACATCTCTAAGCTGATACTTTTATTTTGCTTAACTGACTCTATAGCTGCACAGATAATCGCAAAACTTTTTATGTTATCTTCCAAGGATGTTTCCGGCACAGTATCTTCTTCGATCGCCTTAATAAATTGATTCAGTCCAAATTGCATTTCCGTGGTTTTCATAGGTTCCGGGTCTATTATGATGCCCTCTTCCAACTTTGCCTCAAAGCTTACCGCACCTTCCTTAAGCGCAAAGTATCGTACAGTGTTGGATGCATCGAGAGTAAGACAGCCCTTATCGCCGGTAATCACAATGTTTCCATCCCATGAAGACTCTCGGCCGCGTGCCGCCCATGTGCCATTATAAACCACTGTACTGCCATCAGTTAACGTCATAATTGCATCCGTATTTGGTTTTCCGGAGAATTTACTCCAATGTGGTCTATAAGTACGACAGTAAATTTCTTTGCAATCCGCACCGGTATAAAAGCGAATGAGATCAAAATGATGAATAGCACAGTCATTAAGCAGCGGCATATCCAAACCTGATCTATATCCTTGAAGATCTTCTTGTTTTCTAAATTCGATCGAGATGGATGCAATTTTTCCGATCATTCCTTTTTGAATTGCCTTTTTTATTGTTTGATTATGAGGTCTCCATCTATAATTTTGTGATGTCATAAACTTAATATTTGGATATTTTCTCTTATGTTCGATGATATCTCTGGCTTCTTCCAAGCTTTTAGCAATGGGTTTTTCCATGATTATATGCATCCCTTTATCCATTCCCCTTTTTGCGGCGTCTGCATGGAGTTCCGCAGGAAGGACAATTATCATAATATCTGCATCTGTTTTTTCAATTGCTTCCTTATAGTCGGTGTACGCAATATCATCGGAGATTCCGAATCTAGCACAAGCTTTGTCTATCGATGCCTTTGATGCAGTTATTCCAGCCAATTCAACATTATCTGTGTTCTGGATTACTCTTAGCCAAAAGTTAGCCCAAAAACCCAATCCTAGCAACAGTACCTTGTGTTTCATCTTTTCTCCTCCTTGGTATTAAACATTATGTAATAATTATTCTTGGACAGGTTGGCCTGTATGAATATCAAGGCCTCCTGAAACCTGAAGGTTTACTCCGTTACAAGAAGATGAACGGTCCGATGCCAGGAAAAGCATTGCTTGGGCAACTTCATCAGGTGTGCAGATCCTTTTTATGGGATTCGCATCATTAAATGCCCGGATTGTTTCTTCATCATTTGCAAGGAACATAGGAGTTGCACAGGCTGAAGGACAAACATTATTCACTCTTATTCCAAATTTGCCATAATCCAAAGCCATAGCTCTTACTAAATTTACTACTGCCCCTTTAGCAGCATTATAGGCTGCCATGTTATAATCTCCCAACATACCGGAAACCGATGCCGTATTAACAATAGTACCGCCTTTGTTTTTAATCATATATGGTATAAAATACTTTGATGTTAAATAGATCGATTTAACATCAACATCAAATATTCTGTTCCAATCTTCTTCCTTTGTCTCATGGAGCATCCCACTTATAAAAATTCCCGCATTATTAATCAGACTGTCTGTCCCGCCCATTTTCTCCATCGTATAATCAAACAGCCTTTTTACATCTTGATCTTTTGTAATATCACATTTGCAAAAGTATATCTCTTTATAACCTTGGGAATGAAATTCAGAAAGCATGGATTGGCCCACATCCTGGTTCGTGCCAACAAACATGACTTGCCAACCCTCTTTAATAAAGAGAGCAACAGCACTTTTACCAATTCCGGAAGTGCCACCGGTAATAACTACTCTCATATTAATTAAACCTCCAATAAGATTTTAAAATGATCCGTGTTAGTATGCATATATTCGAATGCAGCTTTTATATCCTCTAGCGCAAACGTTTTTGAAATAAGCTTATATAATTGATCGTTCAATTCGCCGGAAACCAAAATGTCCACTGCCGCAGCAAATGCTTCCTGTGTATGTATTCTGACGCCCTGAAGCTTTAACTGCTTTGTAAAGACAGACATCAAATCTACCGGATAATTGTCTCCTGCCATACCTACTATTACAACCATCCCTGAAATCTTCGCCAGTTTTGTCATTGATGCCGCGCCTGTTTTGCTGCCGGATACTTCAAATACAACATCAAAGTATTTTCCGTTAGTAATTGTTTTGACTTGTTGATCAAAGTCTTCATCTTTTGGATTAAGAGTTTTAAATCCCATATCTTTTGCATAATTTAATCTAAACTCATTCACTTCTGAAATATATACTTCTGCCCCAACCAACCTGGCTACCATAGCAATAAATAATCCGATCGGACCGCCACCAATAACCAACGCCTTCTGACCGACCTTTAATTGGCTTCGCCTAACATCATGAACTGCAACTGCAAGCGGTTCTGCCAATGCTGCTAATTTAACGTCTACATCTTTCGGAATACGATACATTTTTTTTGCCGGAACCTTAACATATTCAGCAAAGCTTCCATTACAGTGAGCTCCCAGTAATTTTAGCTCTTGGCATACATTATCATTGCCGGTAATACAAGGTTCACAAACTCCACAAGAGAAAAAAGGCTGTACCACAACGGTATCCCCTATCTTAATATCATTAACCGAGGAATCATTCAATTCTACCAATTCTCCTACAAATTCATGACCCGGGACTACCGGAAACTTGGCAGTAGGATGGGCTCCATGATACACGTGGAGATCAGACCCGCATATACCAGTATATTTTACTTTTATAAGTGCTTCCCCCCATCCAATCTTTGGAGTCTCCAATTCTACCAATTCTAATTGTTCTTTATTTGTATAATAAGCTGCTTTCATTGCAGTACGCCTCCTAATTAAAATATAAGTACAGGCTATTTTCTTGATATAGCCTTTTGAGCCCGGTTGGCAATATCCTCTGCTGTTAGCTGAAATCGTTTTTTTAGGAACCCTACAGATCCTACTTCACCGAACAGATCTTTTATACCAACTCTTTCTAAAGGAACCGGGAAATTTTCTGAAAGGGCTTCAGCTACTGCAGAACCCAATCCATTTATAATATTATGATTTTCAGCAGTTACAATTGCACCTGTTTCCTTTGCTGCTTTTACAACTGCCTCTGTATCGAGTGGTTTTAAGGTGAAAATATTAAGAACTCTGGCACTAATTCCTGCTTTCTGTAAAGCTTCTGCCGCACGCATTGCTTCCGCCACCATGATCCCTGTTGCGATGATGGTAACATCCTTGCCCTCCCGTAACGTTATTGCCTTACCGATGGTAAATGTACTACCATTTTCATAAACCTTATCTGCCTTTTTTCTGGAAAGTCTGATATAGAAAACACCATACATATCCTTGGTTTGCCTTAATAAATCTGCAAGCATTACGGTATCTGTAGGTTCCATAACTGTTACTTCCGGGATTCCCCTCATCAGGCCCATATCTTCAAAAGGCATATGGGTTCCACCATTAAAAGCAGCTGTGACTCCCGGATCACTACCGATAATTCTGATATTCAATTTGGCATAGGCGGCAGAAACAAAGACTTGATCCAATACTCTCCTGGTTGCAAAACAACCGAAAGTATGTACAAAGGGAATCATACCGACTGCAGATATTCCTGCAGCAGTTCCAATCATATTTGCCTCCTGAATACCACAGTTGAAGGTTCTATCAGGATATTTTTTGCTGAAACCCATCATACTGATAGAGTTCATTAAATCTGCATCAAAATAAATCACTCTTTCATCTTTTGATGCCATTTCATCCATTACTTCAGCGAATACAGCTCTCATTTCCTGGTCTTCGGGTTTTATATCATTTACAATTTTTATAGACATAATTACACTCCTCCTTACAGCATCTCTTTATAATTTTCAAGTGCTGTAATGGCCTCATCTGCTTGCTCTTTTGTGAATTTGACATGATGATTAAACAACACTCCTTCAGTAAAAGTGCATCCTCTTCCTTTTTCTGTGTCTAACACAATCATTGATGGTTTCTCTTTAACGGCCTTAGCTTTTTCAATGGCATTTATAATTTCCTCAATATCATGTCCATCTACTTCCTGTGCATGCCATCCGAAGTCTTCAAATTTTTGTCTTATATCTCCTAGATCACAAATATCCTTGCAATACCCATCAAGCTGTTTCTTATTGCTATCTATAAAAGCAATCAGATGGTCCAATTTATGCTGGGGAGCGAAAAGAGCACCTTCCCATACTTGGCCTTCGTTGCATTCCCCGTCTCCAAGCAGAAGAAAAGTATAATTATTTTTACTTTTTAATTTGTTTCCCAACGCAACACCAATTGCAGTAGACATACCCTGTCCTAAAGAACCGGTTGTCATATCGATTCCGGGAGTTTTATTGCGATCACAATGGCTAGGCAAATTTGTCTCCGGTTGATTGATGGTATAAATCTCCTCATAAGGAAAATACCCTTTTAACGCCAATGTGGCATATACTGCCGGTCCGGCATGGCCCTTTGATTGAATATACCAATCTCTATCTTCCCAATCCGGATTTTTAGCATCTATGTTCATACATTCACCATACAATGCCGCCATAAGTTCAACCATAGACATGGATCCCCCTACGTGGCCAAATCCCAGCCCTTTCAAGCCTTTTAAAATGGTAATACGTATGTCTGTTGCAAAGATCTTCAAATCTCTAATATTGTTTTTCACGGTTTCACCTTCTAACTATTTATCTAATACAATTAACGTCATTACAACCAGGTTTTCTTCACCTGTGCAGATTAAATCATGAAATTCACCATTTCTGCAATAAGCCATATCTCCGTCTCCCACTTCGGTTTTGACACCTTCGCAAGTATAGATCCCTTTTCCTGATATGATATAATAGCTTTCAATATCACCTACATGTTGATGATAACCTACTCTGCAACCGGGCTTAAGGGTCATCCTTCCGAATAAACTACACTTATTAAGCAATTCTTCCGGTGTATTTGCACTTTCAAAAATAACAGCATCCTTCTCTCCAGCCGTATTAGTTTTTACTATCATTTTACTTCTTCTTACCAATTTAAAGCACCTCCCGGGCTTGGTTTTACGACTATTTCACAATTAAGTTACGATGTTTTCTATCTGTTGTCAGGTATAAAGCAACTAGAATGATTACGCCGAAGGTAATCTTCTGCCAAAATACACCTACACCGATAACGTTCATTCCATTTTGAATTAATATAACCAATATTACACCTGCAAGGGTTTTAATTAATCCACCTTTCCCACCGCTTAGAGAGGTCCCTCCAAGAGCAACAGCAGCGATCGCTGTTAATGTAAAAGGTTCCCCGACTGTCGGAATTCCGCTTTTTAAATTACAAGCAAAGAAGATACCGGCCAAGGCAGAAAAAATACCCATAAGAATAAATACTAATATCTTTGTTCCTTCTACGTTTAAACCTGCCATTCTCGCAGCACTTTCATTCCCGCCAATGGCAAATAGAGTACGACCAAATTTAGTTTTCTTTTCAACCACAACTAATACTATAAAAATAATAATTGCAATTATAAAAGGTAGGGGAATAATGCCTAGTTTAATCCTGAACCATTGGGTATATTCCCAATAATCTTTTCCGATTTGCTGGGGCGCACCATCGGATAAAATCAGAGCTAAGCTTTGCCAAATGCTCATCGTTCCAAAGGTGGCAATAAATGAAGGGATTTTCAGTTTTACATAAAGTAAACCACTGATTAATCCAGCGGCTGCGCCAAAGAGTATAGCAAGAACCATACCCAACCAACCAATATTTAAAATGGTTATAGCAAAAATTACACAAGCACATGAGCTCATTGCCCCAATCGATAAATCAATGCTTCCTATGAGTAAAATAAAGGTTACTCCTATAGCCAGGAGCAATAGTGGACTCATATCTGACAGTAAATTAGTAATATTACCTGTACTGACAAATCTGGGATTAACAGTAGTGATTACAAGCAATAACGCTACCGCTACAAAATAACTGATGTACTCTTTTAAGATGGAAAATAGCCTTCCATCCTTAATTGAATCTATTCGCAATGTATCACACCTCTTTTCAAATGTTTCACTACATCATATATTGAATAATATCAATCTGATTTGGCTTATTATCAGGTTCAGCATCAAATACTTTTGTGACAAGCCCATCCTTCATGACAATGATTTTATTGCTTAATCCAATACATTCATCTAAGGTGTCTCCCAAGAGTATAATCCCGATTCCTCTTGCTGTGGCAGCTCGAATAATATCGTAAATTTCTTCCTTTGCACCTACATCGACGCCTCTTGTTGGGTGGTTTAAGATTATAACATCTGCTTCACTGGAAAGAACGCGGGCAAATACTACTTTTTGTGCATTGCCACCGGATAAATTTTCAACTGCTTGCTCCGGTCCGATACATTTGATTTTCAAATTGTTAATCCATTTGTCCGCCAGTTCTTTTTCCTTTTTCTCTGAAATTAATAAGTTTCTGCGTAATGAGCCAATACAGGAATATGAAATATTTTCTCTTATTGTAGCGATTCCCACTTGACCCTCAACCCTTCTCTCAGTAGGTATACAAGATATACCTGCTTTCAAGGCTTTAAAAGGAGAATTGAAAGTAACTATATTTCCTGATACCTTGAGCGTTCCTCTTGTATGTTTTGTGTCTCCCGACAATACACTGCAGAGGTTTTCTTTACCGGAACCTACAACACCGTATATCCCTATAATCTCACCTGCTCTAAGTGTTAAATTAACCCCTTTAAAATATCCGAACAATCCTAAGTCTTGCGCTTCTATAAGAACTCTCTTCTGTGGTTTGGTCTGCTTGTTGACTCTATAGAATTCACCAGAGGAGTTTTTTCCAATCATCTTTTCATATATTACGGCTTCGCTTGCTTCTTCTCTTGCCAATACACTAACGCATTTGCCATCTTTGAAAACCACAATTTTATCTGATATTTGCATAATTTCATCTAATCTATGAGAAATAAATACTACACCGTTTCCATCTTCTTTTAACTTCTTCATTCGATCAAAAAGAACTGTAATTTCTTCTGCATTTAATACTGAAGTCGGTTCATCTAAAAGAATCAATGATTTCCCACCATTACCCAGAGATGCCCTGCTCAATACCTTGGCTATTTCAACCATTTGTCTCCTGGAAAATTGAATATCTCCAACCTTTTGATTGCAGTCCATATCTGTTAGTTGAAGCTCATCTAATATCTCTCTGGCTTCACTTTCCATCTTTTTCCACTTAATCAATCCTGCTTTTCTAAATCTGGCTTCATCACCAAAGAAAATATTTTGTGCTACAGTTA
>JAQUJQ010000212.1 GCA_028680875.1 Eubacteriales bacterium | reverse complement strand
AATATCTAATGAAAAAAGGGGGTGAGAAGCAGGAATCCGATCTGAGCTTTGAAAAACTTTGTATACGGATTCGTGACGATTTTATGCGGGATTGGGAGGAAGAAAGCGGAGATTTAAAAGGATCCTTACAGCTTCAGAAGAAGGCCATAATTGGCTACCAAAATGAGGTGTCTTATTTTAAAGAGAAAATCGGATCTTTAGTGAAGGAATATGGTGTAAGAAGAACCTTATTTCCTCCATGGTATGAAACATTGGCAGACGGGATCTATCATGAAAACTGGGGCATGGCCGGTGTTGCCCAGTGGTTTTCAGTAGCATACAGGGATAGTAGTTCTGCCAAAATCATCGGAGAACGAATCTATTTTCTGGATGGCGGTCAAATGAGGTTAATGCCGCAAAGGATTACAAAGGAACGACGTGAACAACTCATACGGGCCTTTCTCCTTTTAACTCCATCGGAACGCTTAGATAAGGATTTTCACGAGGTTTATCTTTTAGATGGCACCCGTATTACGGTTTTTGGAGGGGAAATGACTAAGGAAGATCAAGATGTAATTATATTCAGACGGTACATTATTCCTAATTACAGTTTTGAGGAGCAAGCTATGCGGGGGACCATTCCCAGTGAAGCCATTCCACTTTTTTGTGCCATGGTGGAGACTGGATATAATGTTGCTTTTACAGGTGCAGTTCGTACTGCAAAGACAACTTTTTTGTCCACATGGCAGAGTTATGAGAATCCGAAACTCGAAGGTGTTATTGTGGAGACAGACCCTGAAATTCCAATGCATATACTTATGCCGGAGGCTCCAATTGTACAACTTATAGCAGATAATGAAAAGCTTCGCAGAATTTCAAAAAATCTTTTACGCAGTGATGCGGATTACTTTATTCTTGCAGAGGCCAGAGATGGAAATGCATTGGAAACTGCAGTACGTATTGCTGCCAAGGGAACAAAGAGGATGAAAATCACCTTCCATTGCAGGGATCCTTTAAATTTTCCTTATGATGTTGCCTGGGAAATTGTAAAAGCCACCGGAGGAGATATGGAGTTGACTGCTAAGAGGGTAGCTATTAGTTTTGATTATATTTTTCACTTTGTACAGCTAAAAAACAAGAGTCATAAGAGGTTAAGCGGTATTTATGAACTTTCTGTAGATCATTTATCTGACCAAATTAATATCAAGCGAATTTGTGCTTATGATTTTCAAAAAAATTTATGGAAATGGGATTACAGGATCAGCCCGTGCAAACAAGATGCGGGTAGAGAGGATAACCTGGAAGGCTTTATACGGTTTTCAAGAGAGTTGGATTTTTTAGCAAAGACTTTTCCTATGAAAGATATGAGAAAGGGGAGTAAAGAATCATGACAGTAACCGAAGGACTGGCAATTCTTTGTACAGCTTTATTCTATATAATATTTCTTGTCGGACTAATTTTGATTAATGCGGATTTGCTGCTTTCCTTTTATAACCGATGGAGAATGATCTGGAGGCTGAAAGCAAGGAGACAAGAATATAAAACTGAAGATGCTCTAAATAGATGGTTAAGTCAAGCATTGTTGACTACATTTGGCAGATCTGTTCCGTCGAAGTTGTTTCTGATTGGAGTTGCCGGATTGTTCTTACTGGTCTTTCTTATAAGCGTAAATACCCTTACTCTATTATCTGCGTTTACTGTGGCGGCCATAACCGGATTTCTTCCTTTCCTACTGCTTTTTATTCGTCTGATGGAAGTAAGGCAACGAGGTAGTTATGAGGGGGAACGGTTAGTTGCCGAATTCTTGCGTCAATACAGGATAACAGGATATAACGTATTTGAAACAATCGAAAGGGTTATGGATATAAAAAGGGATATACGAATCAGCAGCAAACTTATGTTTAAGCTGCTGCTTGAGTTAAGGGATACAGGAAACCCGATAAAAATGAGAAAGGCAACCGATGATTTTGCTTACGCCATTCATACCAATTGGAGCCGTATGTTAGCTCATAATATTTATATTGCTGCTTATAAAGGAACCAATGTATCATTGGCAATTGAGGATATTCTGATTCAACTGAGGGAGGCAAGGAGCATGGTGGAAGATCGGAAGAGATTAAATAGCGAGGCTATCAGAATGACCTTTTATATGATTCCGGTTATTTACGGTACTACAGTATTAATGACTGTTCGATATCTGAGTTTACCTTTTGGTCAGTTTTTACACAACCAGTTTTATACAGAAGAAGGCCTTATTCTCTTTTTAGTAATTATATTTTTATTTATTGTGAATACCGGACTCCTTTCCTTTATAACCAATCAGCGTCTTGATTATTAAGGAGGTTTTTGTGAATTATAATATTATAGTCTATTTAGCAATACTGACGACAGCGGGAACAGGTGCTGTTCTAACCTGGAGTAATTATTACAAACGGCAGCTAATGAAGGCGAGACGTTGGCGTTTGCCTTTTTACTCAAAAAAACTTAACGATTACTTTCCTATATCAATTTTTAAAGCCATTATTGATAGGAGAAGAAAGGAAAAGATGGATCTGGAAATCTATGAAGGGATATCATTTCTTCGTAATATGACTGCTATGGGTAGGGGTAGTTTAATCAGTTCGGATACAGTGGTTGAATTGCTTACTGATCATGGAGGAATCCTATTCCCAATTTATGCAAAGATGCTTCAATTGCTTCGCCAAAATCAAAAGGAAAGAGCTATTCACTATTTTTCCGAGATAGTGGGTACGGAAATCAGTAAAGATTTTGCGAGGCTATTGATTCAGTGGGATGAAATAGATCCAAATGAATTAATGGAAAACCTGTTATCCCATCAAAAAAATATTAAAGAGACTAGATTGACGATCCGGAAGAGACAGAATGAAATGATCAGTGATCTTATCTACCTCCCTGTGGTCATTAATATTATGCTGATCTTTATTAATTTTATCTATGTAGGCTATTTCATTGATCAGAAGGAAATGTTAACTATGTTGTTATAACAATAAGAAGTGTAAGAAAGGAAGTAAGAGTATGAAACAGATAATTGTTATGATTTCAATGATCGTATTGGGAATTGCTATTGCCAGCTTTGTGATTGGTTTTAAGGCTCCTGCAGAAACTGTGGCAAATAAAGCCGTGTCTGAACTGACATGGGAAGGGTTGTATGGCGATTAAGAGTCACAATAAGGAGGGAGGAGAACCAAATGAAGCAACTTATCATCATGATGGCAATGGTTATGCTGGGTGTGGCTTTGTTCGCCCTGATTGCAGGCAGAGATGAGGGCTCAATCCTTAATGTGATGAAGGGGATTTGGGAGCAGGAAATTCAGATTAGGACCGGCTCCCCGTAAAGAAAGGGGAAACAGTGAAGCAATTAATTGTACTAGCTGCAGTACTTCCTCTGATGCTGATATTTTTGGCTCAGTATACCTTGGATCAAAAAAATAATGCCATAATGAGTACATTGCAGCAACAGGTGTATGTAGCCAAAGAGAAAGCAAAGCAAGAGGGCTGTTTTACAGAAG
>JAQUJQ010000020.1 GCA_028680875.1 Eubacteriales bacterium | reverse complement strand
ATATCCAATGCAACCTTCATGGCATCTGCAGAACATATAAGTTCAGGCAGGAAATATTCTCCGTCTTCATACAGTTGGCCGGCCTCCATAATACCTTTTAAAAATCCTTTATCCATAACTCCTGTCAAATCCAAATTTTGCTCCAAGGAAGCTTCAGCCAATTTTTTTGCTAAATCCTCATCGCCTTCAAGTACTGCCAATCTCATTTTATCAAGCAACTCATCCATTAAATATTCACCCCTTTATACACTTTTTTCCTACAATTCCTGTATTAATAATATCAATCGGCAGTCTTATTAGGAGTAATAATCAATTGCACTATGTGTAATATTATGATTTATTTATTGTAATATTTGGCTATGATATAACTTCTATTTATGGTAAAATATTGTAAGGTTTGTTTTAATATAAATAGGAAGAGGGAAAGTAAAATGTTATTTAATGAACCGGTAGGATTTCGTTTGAGTTCAAAAGTCCGCACTTCTCTGGAAAGTATTGTTTATTACCCTTTCCATATGCATGAAAATGTAATCGAGATACTGTGCATTGTAAATGGTACCATAACAGTTTGCAATTCCGCCCTTGACTATGAATTGTCCTTTGGAGATGTATATATTATCAATCCGAAGGAACCCCACAAGATCTTTTCAGACGATCCGGAAAATATAATATTGACAATTCAAATTGACCGGGACCATTATAGCCGATTTTATGAAGGATTTGATCTGATCTACTTTGTCTGCGGTTCCAATGTAGAACAAGACCATTATGCGTACGAACTGCGGTACCTTCGGTTTCTACTAGCCAAACTCTACACTGAATACGATAAACAAAATCCTTCTGATATCTTTACAGAGGAGCTTGTAAAAGAGCTATTCAATCTCTTGATCCAACAATTTCAATATTATACTTATAAAAAAACCGTAAACGGAGAGTACAGGATTGTGCGCAGGCGGCACAATGATTATAATAAGCAATATTTGGAAATGATTTATAAAATCATTGATTATATATATGATAAGTATAATACAAAACTTACCTTACATGACGTTGCTGCCAGAGAATTTTTAAGCACATCACATTTATCAAGATATATAAAAAAATACTCCGGACTTTCCTTTTCGGAATTGTTATCCTTAGCAAGATGTGAGGAGGCAGAAAGGTTACTCTGTATTACTGATAAGACTGTTGACCAGATTGCAACAGATGTGGGTTTTTCTAATCGAAACCATCTTACTGTTCAGTTTAAAAAATGGTTCAGTAAAACTCCTGCCCAATATAGAAAAAGTATTATGGCGGATCTGGATAATAGTTCAAATATTCAGTTTAAAACCTTTGATTATGACTTTGCCCAACTGATAATAGGCAGTTACTTAAACGGATACTGAAAAAACACTCATTTTTTATTATTCTCCGTTTTACTTCTGATTATATCAAGTAGCCTTCCACAGGTAAGTTTATCACAATAGCTGGAAATGGCAAGCCTTAATGCCATATCGGAAAGAGCCTCAAGTTCCAAGTTTGGATCGATCTGTTCTGCAGTTTTGATAAGGGCTTTATCCAAGAGCTCAATAAATTTAGAATAGAATTCTTCGGAGTGATCCTCATCAAACTTCTGTTGCAAAAGAACTCCGATATCCCGTACTGATAGTACCTGTTTCAAAAGGCATATCTCTGTTAAACCGGCCAGATGCTCACGGGAGTACTTTTTCCCATCTGCCTTCGGTAACAACTTATCCTTAACATAGTTGCTGACCATTGCAGGAGTAATTTTACCATCTCCATCAAAATCAATTAACTGTCTTTGCATATATGATATTACCTGGTCCTTGTAAAGACCAATATCCGGAAATTCAGACCATGATACCGGACGCTCCGTCGCCAACTTGTCTTTTAATTGTTGTAATTCTTTCATGACATTATCTCCTCTCGAACATTCTTCTAATACAGTACCATGCATAATTAGATATTGCAAATGCCTTTACTAATATTGGTTTTATATATTGACATCTTATTTATTTGATTATATAATATTAGTTATTAGATTTAATGCTTAAGTAATAGTATTACTTTAATAAAGGAGGGGAAGATGGTTAATTCTATATGTGTATTTGGAGATTCAATAATTAAGGGTATAGTTTTTGATAGCATCCGTGGAAAATATACCATTTTGGAAAACAGCTTTGCGAACATCTTTGCAAGAAATACGAAAATAAGAGTAGATAATTATGCAAAATTCGGCTGCACAATTACAAAAGGAAAAAGAATTATTGATAAGCTTTCAGATCAACTTGCAGAGTATAAATATATTCTTCTTGAATTTGGCGGTAACGACTGCAATCTTAATTGGCCGGCAATTTCTGAACGACCGGAAGACCGTCATGATGCCAATACTCCCATTGATGAATTTGAAAAGCTTTATTCAAAAGCTATCGACTACGTTTTTGAATGTGGAAGCCAACCGGTTCTTTTTTCTTTACCTCCACTTGATGCACATAAATACTTTAACTGGATCTCAAAAGACCTCAATGCCGGAAACATTTTACACTGGTTAGGTGATGTAGAATACATTTATAGATGGCACGAGATGTATAATCTCGTTGTACTAAAGCTATCTGCAATAAAATCTGTTCCCCTTATTGATATTCGCAGGGCATTTTTGGAAAGCAAGAATTATCAAAACCTCTACTGTGAAGATGGTATCCACCCCAACGAAGCAGGTCATGCCTTAATTTCTAACGTTATTAAAAAGTATGCAGCCAAAATAATATAAATAACATAAGAGAAAAGTATAATTTATAGAATGTATTTTTCCAATTCCCTTTGGTATTTATATAGAATAGCCTTCATTTTCTCAATTTTCCCCGGATCATCTTCCTGCTTAAAGAAAGAAATAGCTACCACATTTTCTACCCTTCCATCCGGATTTTTAAGAGGAAGGCCCACGCCAATAATATAGGGAAGTGTTTCTTCAATACTCTCGACAAAACCTTGTTTTCTTATTCTCTCATACTCCTCTAAAATCTCTTGTTTTTGGGTTAAAGTATTTGGGGCCGTCTTTTCGAAGGTATTGGCATCCAACATTTTTTCTACAATAGATAGATCATGATAGGCCATCAGACATTTTCCGTAACAGCCCTTATTCATTGGGTAAAAAGTACCGGGCTTATCATTAATCTTAACCGGCTGATGAATTTCCACTGCATAAATAGAAACCACCTTATTCCCTTGCCTATGGGCTATACCGACAGATTCCTGTGATTCTTCGGCAATCTTTTCCAAGAGACTAAGAATTCTTTCCTTATAATTAGCGTTCATTAAATATATGTTTCCCATATGATAAGTCATTGGTCCCAATTTATATGCTTTGCTTTTTCCGTCCTTAATCAATAAATCCGCTGCTTCAAGGGTAGTTAGAGTCCTGTATATTGTTGTGCGATTTAATCCGGTCCGTTCAACAAGCTGAGTAACCGAATACTTATAAGGTTCCTCTGAAAATAACGATAGAAGATAAAGACCTTTTTCCAGACTCGTCAGTTTCCGCTTATTACTATAATCCATTCTTATAATCCTCTCTTTGCTCTTTTAAAGTCATTTGTCCTATAAACATTGCGTAAAGTTTTGCTGCAAGTATCATCGTATTAACAGAAAGCCGTTCATTCTCCATATGTGCACACGAAGGATCCGTTAAAAATACAGGCCCCCATGACACAAAGTTTTTTAAAGCTTTTGCATAGGAGGTTCCTGCCGCTACCTGAAAACCTCCTTTGAGTCCATATCTCTCATAAACCTGATTCATAATTTTAAGAAAAGGTAGATTTCGACTGACACGCATCGGTTCCAAATAATCCTTGAGGATGGCCTTATAACTGTATTCTTCTGCGATGTTTGCAAAAGCATTCATTATGTCCTGTTTGGACGTACCATATTTTTGCCTGATATTTACGATTAACTTCACTCCCTCGTAATCTGAAGAAATAACAGTGGGAACTACAGTTGTTCTGCCTACATACTCTCCATTAAAGCTGTCTCTGCCATCATCTATTGCCAGTTTGCCGACATAGTAATCCTGCCCCAAGCAGTGGTTTACAAAGCGGACAAAATCAAATTCCACTTCCCGGCTCAAGTTTTTGCAGAGCTTAATAATAGCATTATCTCCGTTTTCGGGGGTGGAACTATGTGCAGAAATGCCATGATAAATAAAAGATCGTCCATCCTCCAGCCGGATCTCTGCTTTTGATGGTATGGTATTGGGACTTAAACCTCCTTTTAGTTTACTAATCCCTTCTTTGTCTTTATAAAAATGCAGTTCAATATCTGCATAACCATTTTCGATGTTATAAATAGGAAATTCTCCATCGGGGGAAAATCCAAAATCAGGTAAAGGAAATTCATTTTTAAAATTCTCAATATCGGTCCACTCCCCTTCTTCAGCAGTACCGACAATTAGCCAGACCTTTCTCTGAAAAGGTAATCCCAAACGTTCCACCGCTTTCATCGCATAAAGACTCATAACAGCGGCTCCTTTATCGTCAACTGTACCACGACCCCAAAGAAAGCCATCCCGAAGAACCCCCTCAAATGGATCCGTTTCCCATTTATCAGGGTCGCCGATGTCCACCACATCCAGATGAACCAATATCCCCAGTATCTCTTCTCCTTGACCCATTTCGACTACCCCTGCATCGAAAGCTTTTGTCACCATTGTTTTAAAGCCCATATCCGACGCTCTTTGGAGGAAATGTTTCAAACACGATTGGTTTTCCCTTACTCTCCCATGAATCGATTCAAACCGAATCAAATCAAAAATGTCATTAATGATTTGATCCTTTTTCACTTCAATAAACCGATCAATCCTATCTTTCATCTTATCTTTCATTTTATCTTTCAACCCCACAATATTCTAAAGCTAAGGCACCATATAGTAAAGCAGCTTTTTTAAGATCACCTGTACTGATGGATTCATGGGCTGAGTGGGCTAATGTCAAATCTCCGGGGCCCATGACAACACATTTTGTCTTTGTATAACCTGACAGAATCCCCGCATCGCTCCAGGCAGGAAAGGCAATAAGGTCCTTTTTTTTGCATCCGATTGAATCCATTGCACAATGGATAGAATGAATTAAAGGATCTTCCGGGTCGGTACAAAAAGGTCTGTGTGGGATAAGCTCCCCAGGAGTAAAAATGCCTAAAACCTCTGCACGAAATTTGGGATCTTGTTTCTGCAATGTTTCAATGATTTCCCTAAGTTCCTTATAGACCTGATCCAGGCTTTCTTCCGGTATCCAACGGCGATCGATTTCAATAGTGCAGGTGCCCGGAACCGTACTGGGCTGATCCCCGCCATTTATTTTGCCAATATTAATTGTAGGATGACCTAAAATCGGATGAATACGCCTATTCAATTTTGGAACGTAATACGCATAAATATACTCGATAAGCTTACTGGCCATAAGGATTGCATTGATTCCACGGTCCATTTTCCCACCATGTACCTTTTTACCATAGACAATGATCTTAATCCATTCCAATCCTTTATGTCCGATAGCAATTTGCATTCCGGTAGGTTCACCGATCACTGCGGCCTGGGTATGAGGTCCATTATTGGCCAAATATTCAACTCCTTTTCCTCTTTCTTCTTCATCGATGACACCGGTAAAATACAGATCTCCTTCTAGTCTGATTCCGGAGCGGTGAATCCCGATTATAGCAGCAATCATAGAGGCCAAAGGTCCTTTCATATCGCAGGACCCGCGTCCATAAAGCTTACCTCCCTCCACCCTGCCTGAAAACGGATTTTCCAAATCATAGGGAGGCACTGTATCCAAGTGTCCGGAAAGCATAAGAGATTTACCTGATCCTGTTCCTCGGAGCCAGGCGGTTACATTGAAGCGCCCTGGTTCTACTTCAGTTTTGGAAACAGGAATCCCTTCCTCATAAAAAAGATCTTCGATATATGCGGCCATTTCTTTTTCTTGATTTTCCATAAACGAAAAGCTTGGTATTTTTACCATATCCGAAGCCATGTTTACCACGTCGACATTATTAATATTGTCTAATACTGTTACATGTTCCTTCATAATTCCCTCGCAAAATGACAAGCTACAAAATGGTTTGGACTGACTTCACAAAGATCAGGATTTTCATTTTTACAGATTTCCTGTGCCCTATAACATCTTGAAAAGAATTTACAACCATTGATTCTTTCGGTAGGATTAGGAGTCTCCCCGGGCAAAACATTTCGCTTTTTCCCTCTATTATTAACCCCTGGTGTAGGCATTATCTCAGTCAGTGCTTTTGTATAAGGATGTACTCCTCTATGAATAATTTCATCCGCTTCTCCAATTTCCATAATCTTTCCTAAATACATAATAGCAATCCGATCGGATATCAGCCATGCCAAAGAAAGATCATGCGTAATAAAAAGGTATGCAAGCTGCTTTCTATCACGCAAATCCATCATAAGCCTTAATATACCCGTCCGAATGGAAGCGTCCAGCATCGACACAGGTTCATCAGCTATGATGAAGTCAGGTTCCATTATCATAGAACTGGCAATTACTACTCTCTGCCTCTGCCCACCGCTTAGTTCATAAGGATAACGATAATAAAATTCCTCGGCGGGAATCATACCTGCCTGTTCTAAAGCTATTTTTACCCTTTCGTTTCTTTCTTCCTCAGTTTTAACCAATCCATTGACATCAAGAGGTTCCGCTACTATATCCAACACGACATTCCTTGGATTGACAGATTGATAAGGATCCTGGAAAATCATCTGAGCTTTTTGCCGAAACCCCTTCATATAATATTTATCTCTTGATTTAATCTCTTCACCATGAAAAAAAACCTGACCTCCGGTAGGTTTAACCAATTGCAAAATGGCCTTACCCGTCGTCGTTTTTCCGCTACCGCTTTCCCCAACCAGGGATAAGATTTCACCTTTCCGGATCTGGAACGAAACACCGTCCACTGCTTTTAAAGGTTTTTTATCTTTATGAAAAAGATCAGTAGCTAAGCTTTTCTTGGTTTCAAAATGTACTTTCAAATCCTTAACTTCTACAATGATATCATCGCCCATTTAAAACCTCCGATGCTCTATGACATGCTGAAAAATGTTTTTTCCCAACTTCTATGGAAGTCGGCACCTCCGTTTTGCAAAGATCTGTTGCTAAATGACACCTTGGATAAAAACTACATCCTGGTTGAGGTTCCAACATGTTTTGAGGAATTCCTTCAATACCTGCCGGTATTACTTTATCCTTGGATATATTTGGAAAACAGCTTATTAATCTTTTCGTATAGGGATGTGCGGTCCGTTCAAAGATATCCTCCACCATACCGATTTCCACAATTTTACCTGCATACATAACTGCAATCTTATCGCATGTTTCTCCCAATATTGAAAGATCATGGGTTATAAGAATCAAGCCCATGTTTAATTCTCTTCTCAACTTTTCCAAAAGATTTAAAATCTGGGCCTGTACCATAACATCTAAAGCAGTAGTAGGTTCATCTCCAATAATAATTTTTGGATTACAGGCCAATGCCATAGCAATCATAGCTCTTTGTTTCATACCGCCGCTGAACTCATGAGGATAGTTCCTGATTCGATCAGCCGGCATTTCTACCAATTCGAATAACCTTTCTGTTCTACGAAGAGCATCCTCTTTTTTTATTTTTTCATGCAGCATGATAGCTTCTGCAATTTGATCCCCAACCTTCATAACAGGATTCAAGGCATTCATGGCTCCCTGAAAGACGATAGAAACATCTTTCCAGCGTTTTTCACGAATTTGATCATCGGATAACTGGACCATATCCGTACCTTCCAACAATATTTTACCGCCGTAAATTTTGCCTTCTTTCGGAAGCAACCTTGCAATAGAAAGTGCACAGGTTGTTTTACCGCAGCCGGATTCTCCTACTAAGCCTAAAGCTTCGCCATATTCCAAATCAAAGTTGACATCATCTACAGCTTTATACTGTCCTTTTAAAGTATCGAAATAGGTTTTTAAATGTTTTACTTCCAATAATGCCATGGCTTACCTCCCTCTTAGCTTGGGATTTAATATTTCGTCAAATGCGTATCCCAGTAACGTAAAGGATAATACAACCATTACGACACAGATACCCGGCGGCAGATAGTACCAATAGGCTCTTGCACTGGTAGCCCCGCTTTCAAATGCATAATGAAGCATCATACCCCAGCTGGCTGTGGCCGGATCCCCTAATCCAAGAAAACTTAGAGTAGTTTCTGAAACAATTGCTACTGCAGCTACTAATACAGTATTGGCAAAAATTAAAGGGAAAACATTTGGCAGGATATGATGAACCATGATATGTGTATTGCTGGCACCGATAGAAACAGTTCGTTCCACAAATTGTCTTTCTTTTATAGAGAGTGTCTGAGATCTTACAACCCTTGCAGTTCCTGCCCAGCCTGTAATTCCTATAACAAAAATAATGTTCCATAGACTGGTTCCTAGAATGGCAGCAAGGACCATCATTAGAGGCAGCCAAGGGATCACTAAGAAAAAGTCGGTAAATCGCATCAAGAGATTATCGATTCCTTTACCAAAATAGCCGGACATGATACCAATCAAGGTACCAATTCCCATAGATATGGCAGTTGCTACTCCACCGATCAGCAATGATATTCTTGCTCCGGAAATCAGATTGGCTAAAATATCCCTTCCCATATCGTCTGTACCCAAAAGGTGTTCTGCTGAAGGAGGCAGCAGTATATCCTCTACTTCTCCGAATTCCATTGTTGAAAACGGAAAAAATATTGGTCCGAATATAGCTAACAGAATAAAGAAAAGTAAGGTAACCATACCGACTAAAGCCATTTTATTATTTAATGCTATCTTAAGAAACTCCTTTAACTTCTTTATTTTCATATTCCATCTCATCATAGTTACCCCCTAGTTCTTTACTCTGGGATCAATGTATGCATAAGTAATATCTGCCAAAACATTTGCTACAATTACACAGACAGTAACTAAAAGAAAGATACCCTGCAGCAAAGGATAATCTCTGGCACTCAACGCTTCATACATCAATCTTCCCAGCCCCGGCCAGGAGAAAATGGTTTCAACTTGAATAGCTCCTGCTACTATAAAACCGAAATTAATTGCAATAATGGTAATCATGGGGAGCATAGCATTGGGCAAGGCGTGCTTGGTAAGAACATAGCGTTCCCGAAAACCTTTTGCCCTAGCTGTAGTGATATAATCTTCCGAAAGAACATCAATTAAGGTATTACGCATAGTCAATGCATATTCTCCGATCAGAACCAAACTCATGGTTAAAACAGGAAGTACCATATGTTTTACCAAGTCATGGAGCATCGCCCCGGTAGAAATAAAACTTTTTCCGGGAGTAAACATACCGCTGGTAGGAAACAAATGCAGTCCTACACAGAATATAACTATCATAATCATGCCCAGCCAGAAGGTAGGCACTGAATAAGTGATTAATGAAAATCCAAGAGTTCCGACATCCAATCTGGTTCCTCTCTTCCAGGCAGCCAGAACCCCAATTACTATCCCAACCAGAATAGCAATTATCTCTGCCAAACCAACCAATAATACTGTGGGCAGAATTCTTCCGGCCACCACTTGAATTACCGGAGCTTTAAATACAAAGGATGTCCCGAAATCCCCGGCAAACATATTTTTAAAATAGGTGAAAAACTGGATATGCCATGGTTGATCCAATCCATAGAAATGCTTGATCCCTTCTATCATTTCGGGAGTTGCCTTGGGGTTTCTCATCATCATTGCAAGAGGATCTCCCGGCAACACCCGAAATAGTATGTAGTTAAATACAAGCACAATCATAATGGTAACAAAAGCATAAAACAGTTTCTTGGCGATTGTTCCCTTGTGCATAATCTAACCTCGCTATTATTCTACCGCTTTAATATTCATATAGTTAATATTTGTAAGGTTAAAGAAATAGGTACCTGTTTCAGGAATCTGCTTATAGCCGGTCCATCTATCGGAGCGGATTGCCTGAATGTTATTGGAATAAATCAGAATAATATAAGGAGCTTCATCATAAACGATTCGTTGCATTTCTTGAACCATTTCTAATCTTTTACTTTCATCCATCTCGTTTTGCTGTTCCGTATGAAGCTGATCATATCTGGCATTTGAGAAAAACGGTTCATTGTTCCCGCCGATCTGATTTGTAGTTAATATGTCCAAAATTGCGGTAGGATCTACATCAGAACCCCAGCCCCAGATAAACATGTCATAACTGCCTTCGATAATTTTGTCATACAATGCACCACTGTCCATAGTTACATTGTTCAGTTTGATTCCTGCCTTTGCACAATCCGATACAATCATCTGTCCGCTTTTTACTTCTTCTACATTATCAGCAATAGTAATCAGATCAAATTCCAATGGGGTTCCATCGGCAGTTTCACGAACACCGTCACCGTTTTTATCCAGATATCCCGAAGCATCCAATAAGGCATTGGCAGCTTCAGGGTCATAGCTTCTAAGTTCTTCGGCCGTAGGTTCGTAGTGAAAGAAATCACCGGGATTAAGCAGTGTTGTTCCTATTGCACCTTGTCCGTCATATGCCATATCAACAATCTTTTGCTTGTTCATAGCCAGCTCAATTGCATGCCTGATATTTTTATCCAGGAGAAGAGGATTCCCTTTACTTGCAGAATCAGTCCAACAATTAATGCCAACCTGCATAAAACCTAACTCTTCACCGGAAATAACATCAATGTTCTCATCTGCTTGTAACTGCTTAATCTGAGCAGGATTCATATTTGTAGCCCCGTCAATTTCACCTAGCATCAACGCCTGAGCTAATGCGTCCAAGTTCTCATAGTCTACGAAGATAAATTCATCGACATTTGGCATGGTCCCAAAATAAGACTCATTCTTTACAACCTTTACAAAGTTATCTCCTTGGGAATCAAATTTATAAGGGCCTGTTCCTACCGGGTTTTCGTTTTGCCAGGTTTCCAGTTCCTCTTCTGCAATAGCACGTAAGATATGCTTAGGTAGAATGGGAGTGGTGTTCATCAGCATATTCGCTTTCGGTGCATCAGTTGTAATTACCACTGTATTGTCATCCGGGCACTGAATATCTGTAATACCCGATAGATATAATTCATACATATATCCCAATCCGGTATCCATCATTAATTCATAGGTATATTTTACGTCCTCTGAAGTAAAGGCTTCTCCGTCATGCCATTTTACGCCTTCCTGCAGATGGAAGGTCCATGTCAGTTCATCATCACTGATCTCCCAATCCTTCGCTAAGCAAGGAATTGGATCATAGTTCTTATCGTATCGGACCAATGGGTCATAAACTAACAGAAAAAATTCATAGGTTACCTGCATATACGATGATAATAGGTTCAGCGTGTCAAAAGCCACACTGGAGCCTAAGGTAAACGAATGAACATCTGAAACATCCGATTCACCTCCGCAACCCATCGGCACCATACATAATGCCAGGATCAACATTACTGTGATAACAATCTTGCCAATTCTTACCATATTTTCATCCTCCTTAATACCTATTGGATTTAACTTAGATAACACCACTTTCTAATATTGTTAAAACTTTTTTATCCGCATCTAATCTTACATCAACACCCAGAGGTAAAGTTGCCAGATCATCTGTATGCCCCAAAGGCAGTCCGTATAAAACCGGCACCCCTAAAGGCTTCAAATAGTATTCCAATACATCTTCCAGACTGGTGTCACAATAATATCCCGGATTATATTTAAAGGGAATGCAGTTATGACATTCACCAACTACAATTCCCTTTATCTCATTCAAACAACCTGCATTACGAAGATGTGAAAGCATGTGATCAAAAATCCAAGGCTCTGTATCCAGATCTTCAATAAGCAGTATCTTCCCCTTCGTATCAATAGCATACGGAGTCCCAAGGCTGGAACAAATAAGAGTTAAATTCCCCCCTACCAGTTGTCCTTCTGCTATACCTGGGCTAATAGCATAAAGCCATTTCTTCTTATTAGCCAATTTTATATCCCCAATTGGCTCTGTCGAAGAAATGGCTTTAAAAAAGTGTTCCTTTGTATAATCAGTTAATTCCTCAGTGTTGAATCGAGACATGCCGGGACCGTGAAAGGTCACCAGATTAGAAAACTTATTTAACGCTATATGTAGAGAAGTGATATCACTAAATCCGGTAAAAATTTTAGGATTTTTAGTGACACAATCATAATCAATAAGGCGAAGGATTTGGGCGGAACCGTAACCTCCCTGGGTTACAAATACAGCATCAATATCGTCCCTTCGGAACATCTCATTAAAATCTGCAGCACGTTCTTCTTCGGATGCAGCGACAAATCCTTTGGTTTTATTTACGTTTTTCCCCAAAACCACTTTGTAGCCCCATTCTTCTAAGGTTTCAATGCTGCGAATCACGTCGCTCTTCTTTTCAGACGGACTGGACGGCGAGATTACTCCAATAGTGTCTCCTTTTTCTAACTTCTTTGGACGAATCATTGGTCTCCTCCTTCATTTTATTCTCAATGTGTTTGTATTATGAACATATTTTCACAATATAGTATATAATTTCATTATAGAGCGATTGAACCGGCTTCGTCAACTAGAAAATGAAAAGAAACGACGGTAAAAGGACCGTCCCTTACCGTCGTTTCTTTGCCTTATTATAAAGATTACCGATTTATTTACATATCTCCACCGAAGCGGAAGCTCCTATACGATCAGCTCCGGCTTCTATCATTTCCAAAGCTTTTGTTTTATCCCGAATCCCTCCGGAAGCTTTTACCAACATGGAATCACCGACAGTTGTTTTCATTAATCTGACATGATAAGCTGTTGCTCCACCGGTAGAAAATCCTGTGGATGTTTTGACAAATGCCGCCCCGGCATCTTTAGCCAACATGCAGGCTTTAACTATCTCCTCATCAGTAAGAAGGCAGGTTTCAAGAATCACTTTAACTGCGGCGCCACCTGATTTAGCAGCCTCTGTTACAGCCTTGATGTCTTTCAGAACATAATCATAACGTCTTTCCTTTAGAGCACCGATGGAAAGAACCATATCAATCTCGTTTGCACCTTCTGAAACGGCAATTTCAGTCTCTGCCACCTTAGCAGCAGTATAAGCGGCGCCCAGTGGAAAGCCTACGACCGAAGCTATCTTAACATCAGTATCTTTAAGTTCTTTTTTAGCCAGAGCCACATAACAAGAGTTAACACAAACGGCATAAAAACCGAATTCCTTTGCTTCTTTACAGAGTTTCTTCACGTCACCTTCAGTTGTTTCTGCCTTCAATACCGTATGATCCATGTATTTATTTAATGATATCATTTTAGAATCTCAACCAGATCGTTATTGGCAAGACCTGCTGCGTTCCCTTCATCGGTATCAAAGTGGGCCTCTGCCTCATGGCTTTCACCGGAACGAACCAATACGTTATCGAAAATTAAACCTCGTTCTCCTCCAACCTTTATACTGACTATCTGTTTATCTACCACACCGGCTTCCTTTGCTTGGTCCGGAGATAAATGTACATGTCGTAGGGCTGCGATGACTCCATGATCCAACTCTACCTCACCTGCAGAGCCTACCAACTTTACCCCTGGTGTACCCGCTAATTTACCTGATTCTTTCACCGGAACTGCAAGACCAATGGTTCTTGCATCGGTTAAAGCCAGTTCCACCTGAGTTTCCGGACGGATCGGTCCTAAAATCCGAACATTTTTTAAGGTCTTTTTTGGACCTACAATATCTACTTTTTCTTCACAAGCAAACTGTCCCGGTTGCTTTAATGATTTGGTCGGTGTTAATTTATAACCTTTACCGAAAAGAGTTTCTAAATCTTCTGCTGATAAATGCAGATGCTTATTTGACAATCCGACTGGTACTTGATACGACATAGTTTCCTCCTCCAATGTTATTCATTTTCTTCTTCTAGATAGCTAATATATGGTAAGTTCCGATACATCTGATTATAATCGAGCCCATACCCGACAATATATTTATTTTCAATGGTAAAGCCTATGTAATCTGGTTGAACATCCGCCTCCCGACGTCCAGGCTTATCTAAGAGTGTACAGATTTTTAAGCTCTTGGGATTTCTGGCCATTAAATAATCCTTTAAATATTTCAATGTAAGTCCTGAGTCGATAATATCCTCAACAATCAGGACATTTTCACCCTCTATATTTGAATCCAAATCTTTTAAAATCCGTACGACACCTGTGCTTTTTGTGGATGCACCATAGCTGGTAACCGCCATAAAATCAATTTTTGTCTCCACATTAATTTCTCGAATAAGATCACTCATAAAGAGAACCGCACCTTTGAGGACGCAAATGGCCAGGATGCTTTTTCCTTTATAATCCTTAGAAATCTGGGCACCTAACTCAATAACCCGGTTTCTCAGTTCTTCCTTACCAATCATCACTTCGCCAAAAACATATTTTTTCACTGTTCTATTGCTCCTTATCTTCTGTATCATCCTTTACTTCAAAGTTCGCATCATTTATTATTTTTTTACCTCGAAATCTTTCTTCCGGCCTCACCTCTTTTTCTCCCAACCAGTAACGGTCCAGCTCATCTCTCAGGTAGTATATTATGAATCCCCAAATTACCAGGTCATCAACAAAACCAAAGATTAATATAGGAGCAGGTATTAAATCGATAGGCATCATTAAATAAAGTATGCCAAGAACAACAATAAATTTCTTTCTCTTGGGAACAGTCTTATCCCTCAAAAAAGATGGTATGGCCCGAATCCTTTTTAATAGTACCCGCATGAAAATAAATTGCATTTCTACTCCTCCAATAACTCCTCCAGTTCCTTAATTAAATCATCCATGCCGGTCCGTTTTAAAGC
>JAQUJQ010000211.1 GCA_028680875.1 Eubacteriales bacterium | reverse complement strand
CGGATCGTTCTACGCAATCCACAAGAGAATATCCAAAAATTGCTTCATATCACCAATCTCGATAAGATACTTTGTCCCGAAATCTGTGATTAAAAAAAGGAGAAAACCATGACTGATATTTTAAAATTTTCAGTCCCGGGAAAACCCGAATACGTAGGACCTATACGAATGGCCATTTCTTGTTTAGCTAATAATGCCGGCTTTGATATTGAGGCCATCGAGGATATTAAAGTAGCTGTTTCCGAAGCGTGTACCAATGTGGTTTGCCATGGAAACCGAAAGAATCGTATGTATGAGGTTTCTTGTGAACTGAGGGAAGGCCGGATTATAGTATCCGTCATTGACCAAGCCGGAGGCTATGATATAGACAGTTACAGCGAGCCTTGTCTGGATTGCCCCAAAGAGGGGGGGATGGGCTTATACATCATCAAAGCGCTGATGGATGAAGTGGACATTTTCACAGAAATCGGAATGGGAACCAAAATTATAATGGTCAAGTATACAAAGTAAAAGGAAGAGAAAGGTGTTCCCTTATGGCCTCGGAAATAGAAAGCAAGAAGCTTTTTGAGGAATATCGCCGTACCAAGGATATTGAGCTGAGAAATAAACTCGTAGAGAAATACTTGTATATGGTAGATATTTTAGTTAAAAAATACATAAATAAGGGTGTAGAGTATGATGATTTATATCAGATCGGATCTATGGCCCTGGTTTTTGCAGTGGAACGGTTTGACCCCGGTAGAGGCTTTGAGTTTTCAAGTTTTGCTACACCTACTATTATCGGTGAAATTAAACGGTACTTTCGTGATAAGGGATGGGCAGTGAAAGTACCTCGTAAGTGGAAAGAAATCGCTACGAAACTGCCGGGAGCAAAGGAGACTCTAGTGCAGCGTTTAGGAAGGGTCCCGATGGTCAGTGAAATTGCAGAGTATTTAGGACACACAGAGGAAGATATTCTGGAAGCTATGGAAAGTGGCCAGGCTTACGGAACCTATTCCCTTCAACAAACCTTTGGTGAGACGGGCAATGAAGGGGAATCATCTATATATGAGCGTTATGCGTCAAAAGAAGAAAAAGGCTATAGCAGTTTTGAAAATGCAGAATTGGTAAAATCCGTTTTGGATAAACTTTCTGATGAGGAAAGAGAAATATTTAAAATGCGGTTTATTAATGACCAAACCCAACAGGAGATTGCAGAGAGAATGGGTGTTTCTCAAATGACTATTTCACGGTTGGAAAAAAAGTTAAAGGTTCGATTTAGAGAAGAGTATTATCGATAATACTGACAACATTTGGAGGATAATATGAAGCGGGTTTTTTCCGGCGTACAGCCCACAGGCAACATTCACATAGGCAATTACTTAGGGGCTTTGAAACAGTTTGTCGAGCTTCAAGAGGACGGTGATTGTATTTATTGCATCGTAGATATGCATTCCATTACACTTCCTCAAGACCCAAAGGAGTTAAAAACCAGCATATTGGACGTGGCGGCCTTGTATATGGCCATAGGATTGGATCCAAACAAATGCACAATATTTATTCAATCTGATGTCTCCGGCCATGCAGAACTGGCATGGATTCTTATGTGTAATTCTTATACCGGGGAACTTTCACGGATGACTCAATTCAAACAGAAGAGTAAAGATGAGGCGTCAGCACCGGCAGGACTTTTTACCTATCCTGTTTTAATGGCGGCAGACATTTTACTTTATGATACGGATATTGTTCCGGTGGGAAACGATCAGAAACAACATATTGAGCTGACACGGGATATTGCACAACGCATCAACAACACCTATGGGGAAACATTTGTGGTTCCCGACGGCAGATTTTTAAAAGAAGGAGCCAGAATTATGGCTTTGGATGATCCTACTGTAAAGATGAGCAAGAGTTCAAAGAACATTCACAGCCGGATTTCTCTCCTGGACAGTCCAAACAAAATTAAAAAATCCATTATGCGGTCTACAACCGACTCAGAAGGCAGCATTAGATTTGATGCATCGGAAAAACCGGGAATAAGCAATCTGCTTACCATATACAGTGCTTTTTCCGGTCGAAGGATTGAAGATCTGGAAACCGAATATTCAAGTGCAGGTTATGGAGCCTTTAAAAAAGATTTGGTGGATGTGGTTTGTGAAGAACTATTACCGATTCAGGAGCGGTTTCATGAAATAAGGCCCTCCCAAGAATTGCTGAATGCATTGAAAGATGGAGCGGAACGAGCAGAGAATATAGCTGAAAAAACGATGAAGCGCGTTAAAATGCGATTTGGACTTGGCTTGTAGAATCAATAAAAGAAACAACAGATTTTAGAAAGGAAGAGACTATGGCAGTTAATTATGAAGAGATACGAAAAAGGGCAAAGGACATAAGAATCGATGTGATTAAGTCCATTTACCAGGCAGGCTCCGGTCATCCCGGAGGATCTCTGTCCGCAGCAGACATGATGGCTGTATTGTTCTTTCATGAATTAAATTTGGATCCTCATAACCCTAAGATGATTCACAGAGATAAATTTGTCCTTTCAAAGGGTCATGCTGCACCAGTGTTATATGCAACTTTGGCGGAAAGAGGATTTTTCCCCAAGGAAGAGTTAATGAGCTTGAGAAAATTTGGAAGTAACCTGCAAGGGCATCCGGACATGAGAAAGGTGCCGGGAGTGGAAATGTCAACCGGTTCTTTGGGCCAGGGTATTTCTGCGGCAGTGGGTATGGCACTCGCAGCAAAGCTCGACAATAACCCGGGGCGGGTTTATGTTATGTTAGGAGACGGCGAAATTCAGGAAGGTATGGTTTGGGAAGCTATGATGGCAGCAGCCCATTACAATTTGGACAATCTTATAGTCCTCCTGGATTGGAACGGCATACAGATTGATGGCTGGAACGATGAAGTCATGTGCATTACACCGGTTGAAGAAAAAATGAAAAGTTTTTGTTGGGAAACAATAGTTATTGATGGACACGATGTAAAGGATATAGTAAAGGCTCTGGAAAAGGCAAGAAACTGTAAAGGCAAACCCTGTGCCATAATTGCGAAAACAAAGAAAGGAAAAGGGGTTTCTTTTATGGAGGACAACAATGGATGGCATGGCAAGGCACCTAACGAAGAGCAGGCAAAACAGGCCGTAGCTGAATTAGGAGGGGATTGGTCATGAGTGATAAAGTAGCTACAAGAGAAGCATATGGGAAAACTTTAGTAGAACTTGGTGCAAAGAATAACAACATTGTTGTATTGGATGCGGATCTTTCAGGAGCGACTAAGACTAATTTTTTTGCAAAGGAATTTCCGGAACGGTTTTTCAATATGGGAATAGCAGAACAAAATCTGTATGGTGTTGCGGCCGGTTTGGGGATTTCAGGTAAAATTGTATTTGCCAGTACTTTTGCTATGTTTTCTGCGGGAAGAGCCTTTGAAGTCATTAGAAACAGTATAGGATATACACATGCGAATGTAAAAATTTGTGCTACTCACGCAGGAGTTACAGTGGGTGAGGACGGAGGAAGCCATCAGTGCATTGAAGATATAGCCTTAATGAGGAC
>JAQUJQ010000210.1 GCA_028680875.1 Eubacteriales bacterium | reverse complement strand
ACATTTTTACACCATCATCTTTTGTAACGTGCTCCGGAGTCCATAAAACCCGCGCTTTTATTTCACCGTAACCAAAACGAATCAGAAGGATATCTCCTTCCTTCACCTCGGTTCCGGGTTTGGCTATTCGCACGGCTGGCTACATATTCAAATTAAACCGGATAATCATATCAATTGGGACACTACCAGTTTCAATTTGCAAAACAACAATACAGAGGAATCCTTGCATTCACCATTTAGCATGTTCTTTGGAGTAGCGGATAGCCAAGATGTGCCAGATGATTATTATGAATATGTGTTTTATGTAGGTGATCAGGCGCAGGAAAATCTTGATTATAGTATTAATTTTAGAAATGCAACTTATAGAGCAACGGACCTGACGGGTGACTGGGAAATTAGATTTAATATCCCTGAAACACTAGCCTTCATCAAATTCCGGCATATCAATGTTTTGTGATTGTCCTGTTTTCTCATCAAAAATACTGATAGAACGGCGGCCTCCCCTGTATTCCTCTTCCAATTCAAACTCACCTTGTGTTTCATTCAATACCTCATAAATATCAACATTTTCCAGGGTATAATTAATCCTTTTTTGATTACCATTCATGGAATAAATATAGAAGGAAATATCCTCGTTATGTAGAGGCCCGATATGCTCCACACATATGGTGGCAGTACGGGAAGCCTCATTAAAGGAAACGACCTGATACAATAAGCTGTCTGTATAACCTGCCTTTTCAAGGAATTCATACTTTCCTAATGAAAAATCAAAACCGTTACTTCCTGTGTTAAATAAGTTGGCACCGGTATCAATCAGATCAAAGAATAAATAGGTTGCTTCTCCGTCATTAAATGAGGCTAGGTATTTTACTGTAACACCTTGATCCGAGAAAGAGTCCTGTGCGGCTTCTCCTATATACAATTCCTCGGGCGCTTCACGGAAAAACCTTGATTGGCTAATCAAGTCCATGTATTGTTCTGTTTTATTCCCGTTAGCAACTGAGCATCCTGTTAGGAATACTAAGAGCATAATAAGGATAAATGTAATCTTCTTCACGATTTTTGCCTCCTTAATCTTTCCAAGCCTTCTTCAACCCCAAAAACAACCCTATAAATATGATAATCGGAACGATTATATCCCTTGATGATAAATCTTCGCCAACATGCAGCGAAGTAATGTTTATAATCGCGATGACGAGCCAGTATGTAACGCTTGATGTTATTAGAAAATAGTCTTTTCCTTTCCTCCGCCTCTTTTGTTTTCTGCAAGGGGGAATTCCTCACTTTTGCAAAAGTTTTGTCCCCAGGCACCGGCGGGGAGTTTTTATGTCAACCGAATGAGGGAATTCTTCATTTGATCGCTGTCTCTATTGAATATGAACAGGCGCTGTAATTCCTGCCTGGCGGGCTTGGTTTCTCCAGTTGCGTAAAGTCTGCTGGTTTACCTGGGTTTCTTTTGCCAGACTTGCGATAGATTCATTATTGAGTAGAAGCTTTGCTATATTGCCATAAGGTTCGATTCTCCTTTGGGTAAGATTCATATTTAACCATAATATTTTTCTACCCTCTGACAACTACCTTAACACATAGTGGTTATCAGTATCAAAATGTCTAAAACATTTGTAATGTATCTAATTTGTCCTCTGTCGCAACCTTCTCTAAAAATCGATAGTAATGTTTGTATTTTGACTCAAAGCGTTCGCAAGGCATATATTTATCAAGAAAAATAGTGCATTTTATTTTTCCTGAATAGGTAATCAGCAACACATCTTCTATAAGATTAATGCGTAATAACCATTATATAACAACCGCCCTAATAAATAGGTCTCTTCCTCGTTAAGCGTTTGGAAATTACTTAGTTTCCTAAGCTCACAAAGTTCCATATGTAAGGAGATTCATTAAAAAAGCCAAAACTAGTATTACCGATCCCCATACTATTAAAGACACATCGGCCTTGGATTTTGTTTTATAATACGAGATGGTGCCAATAAACAACAAAACAATGCTGATTATAAAAAAGAAATTACCCAAAATAGGGAGATAAACTATAGACACCGTGAGAAAAACCAAAAGAATTTGAAGCGCCCTACCAAACTTTTTAAAATTTATTGCCTGGTTTCCTTCTTCAAGGCTCTCTCTTTTAGATTGAAGCAATAGCAAGATATAGATAAAAACAATTGCAAAGAAAAGGGTCTGCCACAACCATACAGTAAGGTGAGGTATATTCGCTGCATCATATTTTAATTCTAAGTAAAATAATAATATTCTTGAGGCAATGCCTCCAAGGAGCAAGGAGATCAACACTTTTCCAAATCCAAGGGTTTTTATTGCTACAATTAAATAAACCAAAGCTATAATTGCCAATATATACAAAGCTGGTTGGGGAACATTTAATAAAGGGGCAGAAAAATAAGAAACCTCGCTAGCAAATCCATCCATATTAAGATCCTCCTTTTAAGAACTAGTAAATCTTTAATATTTACTTATCATTCTTACCTCATGGTCGGGCTACCCAAGTAATGAAATTTTTCAATAAAAACCGTCGGAGAAGCTACTCTGCCAGGCATTTTGCTTCTTGTATCTTTGCTAAATATCATACCTTACTTTTAATGGAATGTCCAAACTAATTGCGGGTGTGAATGCTCTAAGAATCATGTTAATTCCATCTCTAAGCAATCTAGCTCTTATCAGCTTTCATACTGTACAATAGCGTATAAGCCATCTCTGCTTTCAGAAAATATATCTTGAAATGAATAGATTCATTTGCCTCCATGCTTATTTTTATAGATGAGGTGGTTACTTATAGCATATCATAGCTCATTCCCTTCTCACTCCAATGAAGAACAAGCCTGTCCTCTCTGATAGAATATACCGCTGGATTTCCATTAATATCTGTTCTATTTATCTGGGACTCCTCACTATCCACCATGGTCTGCCCCGCCCCGTCAGGATTATAGGTGAAAAAAATCAGGTTATCTTCTCCATCCCTAAATAAAAGAGTTCGGACATTTCCTAATTTATATGCTTCTTCAAAATCATAACCCTCAGGCAGCACTGCCGGATAGAAGACGCTCTCCCAATCCTCAGGCAGCTGGCTTCGCACATGGTCGGGAAGATAGCCGGACTCCACGGACTTCACATCCATATATTCTCCGTGGTCTATGAGAAAGAAATCTAGTACCCTGACTCGAACCGCATCCACAGTTACGACGAGAACAGCACTAACCATTGCAAGACAGAGAACTACTACAGCCACTATTTTTCCCATAGCCTTTAACCTTTTGTTTATAACTTTGCGGCGCTCCTTTTTTTCAAATTCTTTAATCATCAGCTGGATTTTAGCATCAAGCTGGGGAGGAATTTCTTTATTCTTCGACTCCGCTTCCAGCCTTTCAAATTCTTTCAGTTGTTCTTCAGCAATTAGCATTGCCACATGCTTCATAAATGCGTCCGAGCGCTCCATGACAGTCTTTTTGTATTCATCACCAAATGAAGTCATTAAAGTCACCACCTTCTTTTTCCACAATAAATTTTGCAAGCTTCTG
>JAQUJQ010000209.1 GCA_028680875.1 Eubacteriales bacterium | reverse complement strand
CTGTTTCTTCGGAATAAAAAAATATGACAGACTGATTGATGAAAAAATTAAGGATATCATTCAAAAGAATATGTTCGAAAAGATCGATCTGGATGGATTAAGGGTTAAAATACTTCCTGTTGAACTGAATGCATTTTATATTTTCTATCACCTTTTCCATCATTTCATTCATTTAGGTATTGGAATGAGACAACTGTGCGACTGGACTCTGTTTATAAAAACTTATTCCGCTGATATAAACAGCAAAAGCTTCAACGAATTGGTTGATTCTTTTGATTTAACCTACGCTATGAAATCATTTGCATCATTTACTGTTAAGTACTTAGGGGCAAAACCTGAATACTTTCCATTCGAGACAGATATTAATAATAAATATGTGGATATCATTTTAGAAGATGTTTTCAGTGGTGGAAATTTTGGCTATGATCTATTAAAAAAGAGAACCTTTCACAGTGAACTGCACAGGAAATGGTACTCTTTCAGGTTCTCAACAAAAAGGGTTGTTAAAATTGCCGGTTTGGCACCTGAACATATAAAACCTTTACCATTTATAAAGTTGAATACGAATCTTAGATTGCTCGTGAATACCATAAAGAATAATATTAGATCGGTATAACATTACTCTTACAAAATCCTTATTTAAAAGGAGAACATAAGAGCGAGTTAAGGACGAGATAAGAATCAAGTAAGAGTAAAATCAGGACGATACATACACACATACATACATACACGTCTAATTTTACTTTAAACAATTTAACCTTACAGCATGTTTATCTATTTAAGTAGTTCTCTGCAGAACCGCCTCAAGTTTAACTTAATTAAAACAATTAAAATATGAACAGAAGGAAATTCATTAAAAACTCATCACTTGCCACTGTCGCAATGGCTTCCGGATTAAGCACTTACGGACTTGCCGCACCTCGCACTTCCCAAAAAAGGGTATTAAGATTTGGACTTATAGGTAGTGGGTGGTACGGTATGGTAATCGCGAAAGCAGCACTTAAGGCAGGAGATGTGGTGATTTCTGCAGTGGCGGATATAGACAGCGAACACCTGAGTAGTAGTATTACGGAACTCACCTCGCTTCAAGGGAGTAGTCCTCAAGGGTTTAAAGATTACCAGCATTTGCTAAACTTAACGGATCTGGATGGAGTGATGATTGGAACGCCACCTCACTGGCACGCACTTCAGTTTATTGCTGCATGTGAAAAAGGGCTGCCTATCTATTGCGAAAAACCGCTTGCTTATGATGTTGATGAAGGAAAAGCAATGGTGGAAGCGGCTAAAAAAGCAGGAAATATTGTTCAGATTGGTTTTCAACGAAGACAAAACCGGGCTTTTAAAATGGCTAAAGAGCTAATAAGAGATGGAAAAATTGGAGAGATCCACCAAATAGGAGCTCAAATACATTACAATCCGTCAACAGGAGACACGACTCTTCAGGATCCACCTGCATCACTCGACTGGGATAAATGGTGCGGACCGGCTCCTAAACTACCTTACAGTCCAGCTATCGGTCATAATACATGGCGACTCGAAAAAGAGTATGGGAACGGACATCTTGTTGATTGGGGAATTCACAATATTGATATCATCCGCACAATAATGGATTTTGATATGCCTGAAACATTACACGCCACCGGTGGAATTTATAAATTGAAAGGTAAGATCACTACACCGGACACGCTGACAGCAACAATGCAGTTTAATGGCATTCCGATAATTTGGCAACACAGGCTTTGGGGCACAGGCGATATGGATCCTCAGTTTAACAACGGAGTTTTCTTTTATGGAGAAAACGGTACTCTGTTTGCTTCTGATAACCGACTGGTAGTGAAACCCAACAATCGTGACGAAGAACAGGAAGTTATTGAAATACCTACACCTGACATGCAGGATAATCATGTTACAGAATTTGTAAATGCTGTGAGAACAAAGAATAAAAATCTTATTAGCTGCACCATCGAAGATGGCTTCAAATCTACAGCAGCAGTGCAGCTCAGTATGATTGCTTATGAAACCGGTGAAAAGCTGGTATGGGATAATCAGAAAGGGAGCATTTCAAATAATACAGAAGCAGCTAAATTGCTTGCAAGACCATACAGACAAGGATATAACAGACCGAAGATATGAAGACACTTTTATCAATTATTTTATTAACAATGACTTTTTCAATACACGGACAACAAATAAATTTGATTGCAGAAGACGCAGTAATCGAAAAATTGGGAACCGGTTATTCTTTTACAGAAGGACCTGCTGTTGCACCTGATGGCAAGGTTTATTTCACTGATCAGCCTAATGATCGAATTTATGTGTGGGATGAAAATGAGGGCATAAGTTTATGGCTTGAAGGTACAGAAAGGTCTAACGGAATGTACTTTAATAATGACAATCAGCTGATTGCATGTGCCGATTTGCACAACAGGCTGGTTGCATTTAATAAAGATAAAAGCATGGAGGTACTTTTTGAAGATTACGAAGGTAAGCATCTTAACGGTCCAAACGATGTGTGGGTAGCTCCTGACGGAGGTATGTACTTTACCGACCCATATTATCACAGAAACTACTGGAAAGAGGGGCATACTGAAAAACAGGATTCAAGAGGAGTATATTATCTCTCTACTGATGGATCAGTAAGCCGTGTTGTAGATGATTACATACAGCCAAACGGGCTTATAGGCACTCCTGACGGTAAATATTTGTATATTGCAGATATTAATGACCGCAAGATCTGGAAATATGATATTGGTGCTGACGGAATGCTAAGCAATAAGACCTTTTTTGCACCGGAAGGCTCTGACGGTATGACAATTGATGATAAGGGAAACATTTATCTGACTATGGGTAAATTGTGGATTTATTCTCCTGAGGGTAAACTGATTCAGGAGATTGAATTTCCTGAAAGTCCTTCAAATGTATGCTTTGGAGGAAAAGAGAGAGACACCCTTTTTGTTACTGCACGAACATCTGTTTATAGTCTGAAAATGAATGTAAAGGGAGTACAGTAGGCTAAAAAGTTTTAATCATCAATTTAAAAATAATTGATAAAGAGTAAATTAAAATAATCAGAATTAATAGATTAATACACACAACAGGTAAACAAAAAAACATGAACGAAATCAATAAGTATGTAAAGACCAATGAAAAGCGCTTTCTGGAGGAGCTTTTTGAACTTATACGCATTCCTTCAATCTCATCACTGCCGGAGCACAAAGAAGATATGTATCGTGCTGCAGAAAAATGGAAAGAGATATTACTGGCTGCCGGGGCAGACAAGGCAGAAGTTATGGAGACCGAAGGTAATCCTGTAACTTACGGCGAAAAGATTATTGATCCAAAGGCACCTACCGTGATGGTTTATGCTCATACGGATGTGATGCCTGTTGACCCGATAGAAAAGTGGAAAACAGATCCTTTTGAGCCGATAGTTAAAGACGGGAAGATATGGGCTCGCGGTGCTGATGATGATAAAGGGCAGTCGTTCATGCATGCTAAAGCATTTGAATATCTGGTAAAATCAGGAAAGCTTGAATGCAATGTGAAATTTCTGA
>JAQUJQ010000208.1 GCA_028680875.1 Eubacteriales bacterium | reverse complement strand
TGGCGGTTAGAACCCCGCCTCCCAAAGCTTTCATTGCAAAAACCCCTTGCCCTTTATTAGCTGCATTTTTAATCGCATCGGCCATTTCTTCTTTTGTACCGAAATTGTCCCCTTTGCGTATGCCCAAGCTCTTAAAATTGATTAGAGGAAAGAGAACGTCAATCTGTGGGATGGTTACTGCTTTTTCCGCCACGTCGACGTGATGGGTAGATACTCCAATCGCCCGAACCAAACCTTTTACCTTTGCTTCCTGTAGACAGTCCCAAGCTCCTTTCCGGTTTTCCCAATCCGGATCGTTTCTAACCTCATGGAGGAGAAAGATATCAATCACATCCCGGTTGAGTTCGCGACGAGCTTCTTCTATGGCGTTGTTCATTCCCCGGAAAGACAGATCCAGGGACTTGGATGCGATGATAGGCTCGAAGGAGGTTCCTTTCAATGCTCTTCGAATATAGGGGTAGGTTTCATAGTATTGAGCCGTATCCAAAAAATTGATACCTTTTTCAAGAGCATAGCGTAATAGATCCGCTCCCTGATCAATAGGAAGGTTAAGTTGTGTTTTTCCTACAGTAAGAACACCAAAACCAATTGGAGTGACGTTAATACCGGTTTGCCCAAGCAATCGTTTCTTCATATCATCTTATCCTTTCATTTCATTTCGCTTCACTTCCTTTTGGTATATTAGCATTATTTCAGCAAAGAGGCTACACAATGTACAACCTTCGTGCTATAATATTTAGAATCTTTTTAGAGGAGTAATGTAAATGAATAATATTGGACTAAATGAATTGAGATCACTGTTCTTTGAATTTTATAAAGGAAAAGATCATTATTTAAGGAAAAGTTTTTCCTTGATTCCGGAAAAGGATAAAAGCCTTCTGATAATCAACTCGGGGATGGCACCATTAAAGGCATATTTTGCAGGTATTGAGACTCCTCCGGCCAAACGGATGGTTACCTGTCAAAAATGCATTCGTACAGGGGATATCGAGAACGTAGGTTATACAGCCAGGCATGGAACTTTTTTTGAAATGCTTGGGAGTTTTTCCTTTGGCGACTATTTCAAAGAGGAATCAATCCGCTGGGGCTGGGAGTTTATGACTGATGTACTGAAAATGCCGGAGGACAAGCTTTGGGCCAGCATCTATGAAGAAGATGACGAAGCCTTTGAAATTTGGCATCGGATCATCGGCCTTCCTGAAGAACGGATTGTGCGCCTGGGAAAAGAAGACAATTTCTGGGAAATCGGAATCGGACCTTGCGGTCCTTGTTCAGAGATCTATTTTGATCGGGGAGAAGCCTATGGTTGTGATAACCCCAATTGCAAACCCGGTTGCGAATGTGATCGTTACGTAGAGTTTTGGAACCACGTGTTTACCCAGTTTAATCGGGATACGGAGGGTAATTATACTCCATTAAAACAGAAAAACATTGATACGGGGATGGGCCTCGAGCGATTGGCCTGTATTATGCAAGGAGTCGATTCAATCTTTGATGTAGATACTATCCGTTATATCTTAGATGGAGTGGTCAAGCGCAGTGGCGTAGCCTACCAGGAGGGAAAGGCCAAAACCGATATCTCGATTCGCATAATTACCGACCATGTTCGATCAATTACATTCATGATCGGAGATGGCATATTACCAAGCAATGAGGGGAGAGGGTATGTACTTCGGCGCTTGTTGCGAAGGGCTGCAAGACATGGGAAACTGCTGGGAATCCATGGGGATTTCTTAGCAGACCTTTCAAAAAAGGTGATTGACATATCCGAATCGGCCTATCCTGAACTAAGGGATAAGGAAGAATATATTTACCGCATTTTGTCTGTGGAAGAAGAGAAGTTCTCTCATACTATTGATCAAGGAACTCTTCTTTTAGCCGATCAAATGGAAAAAATGGCAGCCAATGGTGAAACCGTTCTTTCAGGAGAGCAGGTCTTTCGCTTATATGATACGTACGGATTCCCCCTGGAATTAACCCAGGAGATTTTAAAGGAACAGCATTATCTTGCCGATGTTGACGGATTTCAGACTTTGATGGAGCAGCAAAAGGAAATGGCCAGAGCGGCCAGAAAATCCGAATTGGACGAGGGATGGGCGGAAGACTCCACATTTTTAATTCAAGAGAGGGCAACCGAATTCATAGGTTATAATGCATTAAAAGCAGAAGGGAAGATCCAGGCTATATTTAGGGACAAAATCTCCATGCAATCAATAGGGGAAGGGGAGTCTGCCATGGTTCTGCTGAACCAAACTCCCTTTTATGCAGAAGGAGGTGGACAGACAGGCGATCAGGGATTAATTTATAATAATACCGCCACAGCCAGGGTACTTTCTGTATTTAAAACAAAAGAAATTTACTTGCATAAGATTGAAGTGGTTAAGGGAAGTTTTCATGTAAACGATGCTGTTACAGCAGAAGTGAATCCGGAAATCCGACATGCATCAGCCAGAAATCACACAGCAACTCATCTGCTTCATCAAGTATTAAAAAATATTGTAGGCCAACATGTAGAACAAGC
The DNA here is from genome assembly GCA_028680875.1 of Eubacteriales bacterium. Taxonomy (GTDB): domain Bacteria; phylum Bacillota; class Clostridia; order Peptostreptococcales; family Anaerovoracaceae; genus JAQUJQ01. The sequence goes on along the minus strand of JAQUJQ010000208.1, from coordinate 1,035 downwards.
AGGTTCTGCGGTTACAAAGGAGGGCCTACGCTTTGACTTCAGTCATTTTGAAGCACTTTCAAAGGAAAAATTAGACAAGATAGAAGAGTTGGTCAATCATAAAATCGATCTTTTCTTACCTGTTACCACTGAAGAGCTGTCAATTGATGACGCTCTAAAACTAGGTGCCGCTGCACAGTTCGGCGAAAAGTATGGAGACATGGTCCGGGTGGTATCCGCAGGTGACTTTAGCAGGGAACTATGCGGAGGCATTCATGTTGATAATACAGGACAGATTGGAGCATTTAAAATTTTATCAGAAAACGGAGTGGCAGCAGGAGTACGAAGAATTGAAGCCATTACAGGTAAAGGACTATACCAAAGATTAAATGAAACAGAGTCAATTTTGCTACGGGCTGCGGAAGCTCTGAAAACCAATCCGGATAACCTTTTAACACGATTATCAGCTCTGAATGAAGAACTGAAATCACAGAAAAAGGAATTGGAACAGATAAAACAGGAAAATATAGATGCATCCATCCAAGAGATTGTTAACGGAGCAAAGGAAATTAACGGCATTAAACTGATTACAAATGAGTTGACTGATTATGAAGTGGCAGACCTAAGGACTTTATCCGATAAAATCAAAGAACAGAGTCCTGGAAGCGTGATTGTCCTGGCTTCTGTAAAAGAGGGGAAGGTCACATTTATTGTATCCGTTTCTGATGACCTGTTGGATAAGGGATACCATGCCGGGAAAATGATCAAATCCATTGCTGCTGCGGCCGGTGGCGGGGGAGGGGGCAAGGCGGATATGGCCCAGGCCGGAGCCAAAGATCCCTCACAGATTGAGAAAGCCTTTACGGTTGCAGCAGCTTTGTTATAATGTTACAACAATATTAAATATAGACAAATACCTTGTTAGTCCGCTTATTTCTTTGCTATAATTAGGATATAGCAAGGAGGGTGATGGAAGATGGACAGAAACACCATACTGTTTAACAGCCCGGATAAAGGAGAGCAACAAACGACAGAAGCAATCCTTAGAACGGTCTA
>JAQUJQ010000019.1 GCA_028680875.1 Eubacteriales bacterium | reverse complement strand
GAGAGTAAGGGTTTCGGATTTATTGCAGATGATAATGGTGGAGATGATGTTTTTGTTCATTTTTCTGCTATTTGTTCTGAAGGATATAAATCACTAAGTGAAGGACAAAAGGTTACTTTTGATACGGAAACAGATTCTCGAAACGGTAAGCTTAGAGCAAGCAATGTATCGGTAGTTAAATAAGCGTAAGGTTAAGCACAATTGTATGAACCGCCTCATATTGAGGCGGTGTGTTTTTATACTTATTTTTAAATGTTGGAGATGGGAGAATGCTTGGTATAATAATTCTATCAAACTGGTGAAGATTTAAAATACATTCAATTCATAGCAATTATCTATGTATAATTGCTATTGTGCTTAGCGGCAATGAAATGTTATACTAATAACGATAACAGTCTTTTCGTATATCGTAATTTTCAATAGTAATGATAGAACGGGTAATGATAATGAAAAAGAATGAAGCAAAATCTAAATCTTCGCTACAGTCCGTAACGAATGCATTAAGAGTATTAAAACTGTTCAATGAGACAGATACATACCTTGGAATCAGTGAAATAAGCAGGCGGATGAAAATTGGAAAATCTACTGCGTACAGATTGGTTTCCACACTTTTAAACGAAGGATTTTTAGAACAGGATAAAGAAAATTCAAAATACTATCTGGGTATTGAACTGCTCCATATAGGACATTTAGTCCAGAAACGAATAAACTGTTTAAAAGATGCACATCTTTATTTGGAAAGCCTTGCTTCCGAGGTTGGACAAACAGTGCACCTTGTAGTTTTGAACAATGATCATGCAATGTTTATCGACAAGGTTCAAGGCTCCAACCTTATTAATATGCGATCTTCAATAGGTATGTCAATGCCGGCTTACAAAACAGCAAGCGGCAAAGTATTGCTTTCTCATAAAAGCGACGAGGAGCTCAATGAATATATCCACAGCGTAAAATTAACCGCCAGTACGGAACATACGATAACGGATCCGGCGAAATTGGAGGAAGTCATTCGAAAGGCAAGGACAGATGGATATGCAATGGATAACGAGGAATCGGAAGAAGGTCTGAGTTGTGTATCCGTTCCATTGTACGGATTTCATAAACAACCTGTTGCAGCTATCAGTATTTCCGGATTAACGAATAAAATTGTTAACAATTTACCTGAGTATATAGACTCCCTTAAGAACATTTCTGCAGAAATTTCCAAAAAGATAGGCTATATTGAGTAAATATACTTAACTTTCCCTTAGGTGGTAAAGTTGAGTCATTTCTTATAATTTCAATAAATCTAAAGCCCTTACATCGCAAATTATTGCGATGTAAGGGCTTTAGATTTATTGATTATCAACTCATTTGTCATACTATGGAATGATTGAAAAAAACAGCCCCCCAATGATTTAAATGGCGCAGACATTACAGATAATAATATTGACATCTTTTTTATTATAGTGTAATATACGATTATTACATGCCTTATAAAGGAATGGCGTTCACTATAACAGAACGATTTGTTATTAAATTTTGTTCTATTTGCTTCATAAGTATTAGCCCTACCTTGCCTAGGCTTTTCATGAGGACCTTGCCGGTGCAAAGAAAACGCTGATCACTGCAGCAAAAGCTGCAGTGACCGAAGACCTTGCTGAAGTAATCATTTTGGGGTGTGCCAAACTCCTACGGCTAAGGTTTATAAATAGGGTCTGTTGGACGAGTTTATCAAATATCACATTATGTAGGACTGAATGGCAATTAGCAATATAGTGATTAGCCATTTTCAGCGACAATTAACAAAGGAGGATAAAAATTATGCAAATAAGATTTTCTGAACGCGCCAAGTGTTTTCGGCCTTCTGAAATCAGAAACAAGCTGTTTGATGATCCTGAAATCATTACTTTTGCCGCCGGAAAACCGGAGGAAACATTGTTTCCCGTGAAGGATGTCATGGAAGCGGCGAAGCATGTTCTTAAGCTTGAGGGCGAAAAAGCGCTCCAATACAGTGATACTCAAGGGCTCCGTGAAATAAGGCAGATGATAGCTTCTCAAAGAATGAAGCAGGCCGGCGTTAATGTGACTGAGGACGATATTACATTGACTTCGGGCTCTCAGCAGGGTATCGAATTTTCTGCAAAAATTTTTGTAAACGAAGGGGATGCAATTATATGTGAAAATCCCAGCTATGTGGGGGCTATCAATGCATTTAAGACTTACCGTCCCAAATATATAGGAATTCCCATGGATGAAGACGGAATGATCATGGAAGAACTGGAAAAGGCTCTGATTGCAAATCCAAATGCCAGGATGATTTATACTATTCCTGATTTTCAGAATCCTACCGGCAGAACAATGAGTATAGATCGCCGCAAAAAGCTTGCCGAGATAGGATCGAAATACCAGATTCCTGTTATTGAAGACAGCCCTTACGCAGAATTGATTTATGAAGGAGTCCGGGCTCCTGCGGTAAAAAGCTTTGATAAGGATGGCTGGGTAGTGATGTTGGGTACATTTTCTAAAATTTTCTGCCCGGGTTTAAGAGTCGGCTGGGTATGTGCATCAGAAGAAATGCTCCAAAAATATATATTGGCAAAACAAAGCTCTGATCTGCAGTGTGGCTCATTAGATGAAAAAATTATAATAGCCTATATGCAGAAATATAACTTAAATGAGCATGTTGAGGAAATCAGGAAGGTTTATCGGGAGAGAAGGGACCTGATGCTGGAATGTATAAGAACCTATTTCCCGAAAGAAATAAAATATACGATCCCTTCAGGCGGCTTTTTTATCTGGCTGGAGCTGAAGAAGGAGATCAACGCAAAGGAATTGCTGCTTGAGGCTGTGAAAAATGCTAAAGTGGCTTTTGTTCCCGGCGGCGCATTTTTTACGGATTCAGGGCACAGTAATTATATTCGTCTCAGCTTTTCTTTTGTAGATAAAGAAAAGATTGAAATGGGTATGAAAAGGCTGGGAAGCTTACTTTACAGCCACTATTGAAAGGATAAATCAATTATGGAAGCATATAAAACTCTTATAATCAACCTGGGTTCCACCTCAACAAAAGTAGCCTGTTATGAAAACAGTACCTGTATCTTCACCGAAAACCTGAAGCACAGCATAGAAGAGCTTAAAAAGTTTCCTGATCTCTTGGATCAGTATCAATACAGATTTGATGCAATCATGGGATTGCTCTCAGAGAAGAATATAGCTCTTTCCGAGTTAAGCTGTGTCATAAGCAGAGGTGGCCACACAAAGCCGGTTGTGGGTGGTGTCTATAAAATAAATGAGCTCATGCTTGAGCAATCCGTAAGTAAAAAGTATGGTTTTCATGCCTGTGATCTGGGGCTTCAGATTGCTTTCAACATTGAAAAACAGGCAGGAGCCATTTCTCTGACTGCCAATCCGCCTGTTACGGACGAATTTGAACCTTTCGCAAGGTACAGCGGTCTTCCCGAGATTACCAGAATCAGCGCTTTCCAGGCATTGAACCATAAGGCGGTAGGCAAGCGGTTTGCCAAAGATGTGGGCAAAAAATACGAGGACTTGAATTTGATCATCATACACATGGGTGGCGGCATCAGCGTGGTATGCCACAAAAAAGGGAAGATGGTGGATGGCAACAATGCGCTTTTCGGAGACGGCCCGTTTTCTACCAACCGTTCCGGCGGTCTTCCCGTAGGAGGGCTTGTAGGACTCTGCTTCTCAGGCAGGTATACCTACGAGGAGGTTATGAAAAAACTTACCGAACAGGGGGGCTTAGTTGCTTATGTGGGTGATCATGACGTGCAGAAGATTGAAGCCCGGGCCGCTTCCGAGCCGGAGTGCGGCGAGGTTCTGGAGGCCATGAGCTATCAGGTAGCTAAGGAAGTAGGTGCCGCTGCGGCAGTTTTGAAAGGCCGGGTGGATGCCATCATCATAACGGGAGGAATGGCAAATTCCAAACGGATCACTGGATTCATAAAAGAAAGAGTATCATTTATTGCACCTGTTAAAATGTATCCCGGTGAATTTGAGATGGAGTCGCTTGCTATAAATGCCTACAATGCACTGATTGGTGCTGAGGAAATTAAACAGTTTGATAAGAGATAACAATTAGACGAGGACAATCTCCGTCCGTTATCGGTCAGATCAACTGAGCTATAAAATACTGAAGAAAAAGAATGGGGAGGGAATACATGTATAAAAACTTTCAGGAAATTGAGAAGCGTATCGTAGCAGCACGGGAACCCTACATAATTGCTTTGGCCGGGTCCCATGATGAGGATGCTTTGGTTTCTGTAGCTCATGCAAGGAAAAAGGGAATCATACGAGCAATTCTGATTGGGAAAGAGGAAGAGACCCGGAGCATTCTCCGGAGCATAGGGGAAGACGAGAACCATTATGAGTTTTTCCATGAGGAAAATGAAGGAATGGCAGCAAAAAAAGCATGTCAGTTAGTAGCACAGAAAAAAGCTCAAATTCCCATGAAGGGTCTGATGGCGACTGCATCGTTTCTAAGACCGATTTTAGACAAAGAGGAAGGCTTTATACCACCGAAAGGGCTGATCAGTCAGGCCACGGTATACGAATATCGGAAAGAAAACCGTCTTTTGCTGATTTCCGACTGTGCCATCAATATTGCTCCCAACTATGAGGAGAAATTAAAAATTATTCAAAATGCAGTAAGACTTGGTCAGCAGCTGGGAAATCCGTGCCCCCGTGTAGCAGTAATCGCACCTGTCGAAGTAGTAAATCCTAATATCCAGTCAACGGTGGATGCGGCTATGCTGTGCAGGGCGGGGCAAAGAGGGCAAATTAAAAACTGTGTCATAGACGGCCCCTTAGGATTGGACAATGCTATTTCCGCTGAATCGGCAAAACATAAAGGCATCGTCAGTGACGTGGCGGGGAGACCGGACATTCTTATCATGCCGGACCTGGGTGCCGGTAACATTCTTACCAAGTCATTGGTATATTTTGGGGATAACAGTCCTTCCTCGGGAACGATCACGGGAACTACTGTCGGTGTAGTGATGACCTCCCGAAGCGATACGGCTGAAAACAAGTATAACTCAATATTGGTTGCTGTTTTGCAGTCGTTGTCTGAGGCTTAAGGCAAGATTTCAAAAGGGTTTAAAAGAGAGTTTATAGCTGACAAAATAATAGCCGTGTCCTATTGACAGACAATAAATATAGCAGTAATATAATAAAAGAACGTGCCGCCGTGAAGAATAAGTGCCGCATGCAAGAACAAAATGAGGAGAGAAAATGATACAGATAAAAATTTATGGACTTGGAGGTCAGGGGGTTGTCACATGTGGAAAGATTTTGGCACATGCTTTTGCCATAAATCAAAAGCAATTCGCACAGACAATACCGGCATATGGCCATGAAAGGCGCGGAGCGCCAGTCAATACCAGTTTGATTTTGGACGAAGAACCCATCTTGACAAAAACATTTGTCTACCAACCGGATTATGTGATGGTCTTGGATGTTTCTGTTGTAGACAGAGGGATTGATATATTCGAAGGAACGGACGAGGAAACGGTTTTTCTGTTTAACGCACCTGCACTTCCGGAGTTTATGAAGGGCAGGAAGAACAGGGCCTTTTTTACAGATGCCACCGCAATCGCACGCAAGAACATTAAAAGAGATATCCCCAATACAGGGATGGCAGGAGCCTTTGCGGCAATGGAAATCATCAGCATCGAAGCCGTATATTCGGCAATTCAATATTTATTTAGCGAGAAGGGAGATGGCCGAAATGTCAAAGGGGCAAGAGAATGCTTCGAAACAATCCGAGAAGGATAAAAATTCAACCTTTCTGGGGCCAGTGGCAACAATTGTCAATGATGTGGATACGGGAGCATGGCGTGTCGATGTTCCGGTTGTAGATCATGCGAGCTGTATACGTTGCGCAATTTGTAAAAAGCACTGCCCATTATCCATCATAAAGGTCGATAAAGAAAATCCGGTATGGATCGATATGCGGTTTTGCAAAGGCTGCGGAATCTGTGCTCAGGTTTGCCCGAAAGGCTGTATCCTGATGGATTCCAATATTAAGGAGGTGGAAAACAATGCATGAACGGTTACTTTTGGATGGAAATATGGCTATGGTTGAAGCTATGCGCTTATGCAGGGTCGGCGTGATTTCTGCGTACCCGATAACGCCTCAGAGTCCTGTAGCAGAAAAACTGAGCGAATATGTTGAGAACGGAAAGCTTAATGCAGAGTATATACGTGTAGAATCAGAACACAGTGCTTTATCCTGTGCAATAGGGGCACAGCTGACCGGGGTAAGAGCTTGCACCGCTACATCATCAGTAGGCCTTGCACTGATGCATGAGGTTTTGGGTGTTGCCTCCGGCTGCCGGGTACCGGTTGTAATGGGTATTATTAATCGGGCATTGGTAGCGCCGTGGAGCTTATGGTGCGATCATCAGGATACTATGGCTGAGCGCGATTCCGGATGGATTCAGATTTATGCGAAAAGCGTACAGGAGGTATTTGACAGTATGGTAGTGGCATACCGGCTTGCGGAGCATAAGGATGTCCAATCGCCTGCCATGGTCTGCATAGATGGCTTTTTCCTTTCACATACCTCCGAGGTAGCTCTGATACCATCGCAGGAGGAAATCGACGATTTTTTGCCGCCCTACCAGCCTTGCAATGCTCATCTTTCAGTGGACAACCCGATGTTTGTCAACAATTTGATTCCTTCCTCGGAGTTTTGTGAGATGCGTTATCAGCAAAAAGAAGGGCTTGATCATGTAAAAGAAGTTCTTCCGGCAATTCATGCGGAATTTCTCGAGAAGTTCGGCAGAGAGCAATTTACTGTAGAGCAATACTGTTGTGAAGGAGCGGACATGGTTTTGGTGACCATTGGTTCTATGTTCGGAGCGGCCATGCAGGCGGCAGGCAAGCTGCGAAAACAAGGGAAAAAGGTAGGTGTACTGCGTATAGTGCTGTTCAGGCCTTTCCCGTATGAGATTGTCGGTGAAATTTTAAGAGATGTTCCGGTTGTTGGAGTTTTGGACAGAAGTGCCGGACTTGGCGCTCAGGGCGCACCGCTATTTACAGAAGTAAAGACAGCAGCAGCCAATCCTTCGACAAAGTTTGTATCCATGGTAGGCGGGTTGGGAGGGAGAGATCTCTCTACTGCTACTATGGAGAATGCATTCTCGTATCTTGAAGATGTTTATAACGGAAAAGCGGATGGCAAAGCTCAAAAGTGGATCGATTTGAAAGATAACTACGGGACATTGCGTTTAAAAAATATTGGAGGTAACGAGTTATGTATCAAATAAAGACCGTTTCTGAAGAACTGGTCGCACATGGCGTAAGCACCTGTCATGGATGCGGGCTTGAATTGGTTATACGAGCCGTTCTTCGAGAACTTGGAGAACGTACGATTATTGTAATTCCTCCCGGGTGTGCTGCACTTTTTTCCGGTTACGGGCCGGAAACCGCGCTTAAAATTCCTGGATTTCAGGGAAACTTAGAAAATACAGCCGCATATGCGGCAGGTATACGGCGCGGATTGAAAAGGCAGGGAATCAATGACGTGCATGTGCTGGGCTTTGCAGGAGACGGTGCGACTGTGGATATCGGGCTGCAGGCCCTGTCCGGAGCTATGGACAGAGATGAAAATATTATATATGTCTGCTATGACAACGAGGCGTATATGAATACAGGGATACAAGGTAGCGGATCTACCCCTTGCAACGCATGGACCACCACAACTCCCGCAGGCAAAAAGGGAATCCCCAAAGATATGATGCTGTTTGCGAAAGCGCACCATATTGATTATGCTGCAACGGCTTCTGTGGGATACATGGATGATTTGGCCCAAAAGATAAAAAAAGCTAAGCAGGTTTCCGGAATGGCTTACCTGCATGTATGCGCTCCCTGTCCGACTGGTTGGGGCTACAGTCCGTGCGATACAGTTAAAGTGGCGAAATTGGCAGTGGATACCGGTCTTTGGAATCTTTATGAGTTGGAATACGGAAAAGTGAAAATAACAAAACGGATTATGGTTAGAAAACCTGTTGAGGAATATCTGCAGATGCAGAAGAGGTTCCGCAGTTTGACAGAGGAAGAAAAGAATATTTTGAGGATATCCGTTGATTTAAGTACGAAAGAGCTGGAACAATTGGAAAGGATGGGAGAATGACAGTGCCAGCCGCAAAAATTTACTAAATAAAATCTTGTTGAGGAAATACATCACAGGAGGGCGCTCTATGAACAGCAACGAAAAACAGGTATGTTCCTATATTGATAAAAAAAGCGGAGATCTGATAGCTTTTCTTCAGCAGTTGGTATCAAAAGAGAGCATTAACCCGCCGGGAAATACTACGGGGCCGGCAAAGTTGATTGAGGAAAAATTAAAAACCTATGGGATTGATTGCGAGAAGGTTACGGTAGGCGATATTCACCAAAGTATCATTGCAACACTTGGGGAAGGCGGGAAAAACCTGCTGTTTAACGCGCATATCGATACCGTCCCCGTAGGGAATCCGGCACAGTGGACAGTGGATCCATTTAATGAGCCGATTCACGGCAGAATTCTATATGGCAGGGGCTGCGCAGACGATAAGGGCGGTGTCGCGGCAATGGTTATGGCAATGTGTGCACTGAAAAAATGTGGCATTGAACTGAAAGGTCGAATGACCATCAACCCAGTAGCAGATGAAGAAACCGGGGGAAATGACGGGGTTAAATTTTTGTTGGAAAATGGTTATCTTGCTCCCGATCTGGTCGTTGTGGGTGAAATTACGGAAAATAATGTTGCGGTTGTCCATAAAGGGCTTATCTGGTTTGAGATTATTTCCAAGGGGAAAACAGCCCATGCCAGTACACCCTGGAACGGAGTGAATGCCATCAACAAAATGGTAAAATTCCTAGACCGGATGAAACGTTATTACGAGGAAGAACTGCCTAAGCATGTTGATCCTTTGACTCCTCCAGCAACCTACAGCATCGGGACGATCGAAGGCGGGGTCAAAGCAAATGTGGTTCCTGATCGCTGTACAGTTGTCATAGACAGAAGGATTTTAGCGGAAGAAACTTTAGAGGAAGCGGAATCTGAGCTTCAGCGGATTATCGACTTGGAGAAAAAGGAGGATCCGGAATCGGACATCTCATTTAAAGTCATCAACTATTCTCCTTCTTTGAGGACCGATCCAAAAGAAGTTTTAGTCGAAGAAGCACTGAAGGTGGTCTCAATTTGGGGAGGGGATGCAGAGCCGGTAGGCTACCAGCAGTCCAGTGACGGCAGATATTTTTCAAAGATGGGCATTCCCACGGTATTGATTGGACCGGGCGTCGCTTCGGTGGGACATGCGCCGGATGAATCAATCTGTGTAGATGAGGTGATCTCATGCGCCAAGATCTATGCCATATTGACCATGAGGTTGTTAGGATATACCGGAATGTCGGAATAATGTCTGGCTGATTAGTGAATGAGAGTATTGGGAGTAACAACTTTTTTGGGAGTAACAACTTTTTTCAGACACGAAAGGAGAAAGAAATGGAAAATAAATCAGAAGTAATGGATTTATCCCGTATCTCAGAAGATAAGCGGATTTTTACCACCGTAAGCTATACGCTCATGTGGTGGTCGTCGGTTATCGTTATTCAGGGCTTTGCCCTTGGGCAAGGAATGCTTCCCCCAATCGGATCAATGAACATTTTTCAGGCAATTACTGCTATGATTGTCGCTAGCTTAATTCTAGCTTCGTTCTTTTCACTGAATGGCAAAGCGGGCATGAAATACGGAATTCCCTTTGCTATTCATGCACGTTCTGCCTTTGGCTATAAAGGAAGCAAAATTGCAACACTTCTCCGTTCCGTACCGGCAATCTTCTGGTTTGGTATCGGTTCCTGGATCGGAGCATCCGCGATTACAGAGGTTATGCAGACTCTGTTCGGGATTGGGAATGTAATGGTTGTATTTATTGTTTTCCAGGCTTTGCAGGTCTTCTTGGCAGCGATGGGTATGAAGTCGATCAAGTGGTTTGAAAGCACCATGGCTATCGTTATCGTTCTCATAATGACCTATATGATGATAGCGATTACAAAGAATTTCAGTACGGAGCTGACTGCCAACTGGGTAGCAAAGGGTTCATGGGGAATGCCATTTGTCGGAGCTATAGTTATGTTGGTGGGCGCAGTATTTACAAGCGCCATAAATAATTCCGACTTGACCAGATATCTGCCGAATAAAAATAAAAGTAACTGGCTGGGGCATCTGTTAGGCATTCCTATTTCCAATTCATTTTTGATTATTCTCGGAATCATGGCCGGTGCTGCTGTTGGGGAATGGGACCCGGTTAAGGCACTAGTGAAAATTTCCCCCAACACTGCTTCTGCTATCATACTTTTGATCTTTATAGCACTGGCACAGATCACCACTAATCTTACGATGAACCTTTTGCCTGCCGCACTGACTTTAATGGATTTTGCCAAAAAAGTCTCATGGAAGGTTTCCGTAGTAATTATCGGAGCCCTTGCTGTTGCCACATGTCCGTGGGTTATTTTTACCAGCAGTAACTTCTTTGCGTTCATCAATATCTATTCGGCGTTCCTAGGCCCTGTGCTGGGCGTCATGCTTGCGGATTTCTATATCATCCGGAAGCAGGAACTGAATGTGGACGAGCTCTACAGCACGGATTCAAAGCTGTATGGCCTTACCGGCGGGTGGAATATTGCTGCTATCATTTCTGTTGTGATTGCCGGTATTATTGGAATCATGTTTTCTCAGTTATCCTGGATGGTGTCGGCGCCGACAGGGTTTGTGCTGTATGCGATATTAAATACCGTGTTCTATAAGAAGCATGAAGAGATTGCCGCCGGTTTGCTGGAAAAGAAGTAATTTACTCGGTTCAGGCGAAAGGCGTGGAATAATTATGGTAAACGTTGCAATTGTAATATAAACAGGAGGGAAACAGTATGGATCTTATTATTAGAAACGGAATGATCGTGTCCCATTCGGGCAGACAGATTGGCGATATTGCGATCAAGGACGGAAAGGTCGCAGCAATAGGCTATCTGGGTAATATGACAGCAAAGAAAGAAATTGACGCAACAGGGAAGGTAATTATCCCTGGAGGCATTGATACCCATACCCATCATGAAAATCCATTTCAGGGATGCGAGGGTGGAGACGATTTCTATACAGGCTCCGTTGCAGCAGCACATGGCGGTACCACGACCATGATGGATTTTTCCATCACGCCGCAAGGGGAACTTCCGTATGATTTTGCCAAAACTAGAATTGAAAAAGCGCTGAAACGGGGAATCGTGATAGACTTCAGCTTTCACTGCTGCCTGACGGAGATGAACAATAAAGTTCTTGCACAGGTCAAGGATACGGTTGAGTTGGGGATCGCATCCTTTAAGGTCTATATGATCTACCGTAAGGAAAACATGATGATGGACGACGGCATGCTCCTTGAGCTTATGAAGGAAGCTACAAAATACGGTGCGCTGGTCGGTGTTCATGCCGAAAATGCAGCCATTGCCGAATACAATGTGGCAAAATCCATAGCTGAAGGCAAAACGGACTGGATCGATCACGCCCTGACCAAACCGAATATCGTCGAATATGAAGCAATCAAGCGGGCTGTTACCTTAGCGGAATCCTTGAATACCGGCACGTACATTTATCACATGTCCACCAAGGAAGGCGCTGATATTCTCATGAGGGCTCGGGAAGAAGGCAAGCCTGTATATGCTGAAACATGTGCCCATTATCTCAGCCTTACGGATGAGAAGTTTGAGGGTGAAGAAGGATATCTTAATCTGCTGAGCCCGCCCCTCAGGAAAGAAGAAGACAACGACAGGCTGTGGGAAGGAATTCGTCGCAATGCGATCTATGCAACAGGGTCGGATCATGCGCCATTTACCCGCAGAGAGAAGGAGCTGCGCTTAGAACGCGGGGCAGACGGAAAGTTTATCCACGATTTTACCAAAGTGGCAAATGGCGGCCCCGGCATCGAAATGAAGCTGCCCACGCTCATTAACGGCGTGAGCCAGGGAAAAATCACATGGGAAGATCTTGTATTTACGAACAGCTATGGGGCGGCAAGAATTTTCGGATTATATCCCAAAAAGGGAGAAATTCAGAGAGGAGCCGATGCAGATATAGTAATCGTTGATCCCGATCGAGAAGTTACGATAGAAGGCCCTGAAACACTTCACATGCATTGTGACCACACACCATACTTAGGGCTGACCTATAAAGGCTGGCCGGAAACGACAATTCTCCGTGGGAATGTAATTGTAGATGAAGGTGAATTTGTTGGACATATGGGCTCAGGAGAGTTCCAGAAGAGAAAGATCGATCCTCAAATTTTGAAGACTTCTTTGTGGAAGTAGTTAGTAAGAGCAGCAGAGCCCGGTTTGTTATAGTAACCGTCCGAATTAAAGAATGTGTGACTCCTGCCTGACAGGTTTTCTAGACCTGACATTCGAAGAACGAGCGGTTTCAGAAGCAGACAGGTCCTGCTGCTCTTGCATTTAGCAAGTCTTTTGGTGCTTCCCAGAAAGTGGTTTACTAATCTAAAAAGCGAAAGCCTTACTCGCCATATAAAATTAATCTCATCAAAGGCTGACAGCACGATCTTTTGTATTTATATTGGATAAAAAAGGAGAATAAACATAATAATGAATAGAAAACAAAAAATTGGAATTGGATGTGCTGCGGTAATTCTGGCGGCAATGTGGTTTATAGCACCGCCGGAAGGTTTATCTGCTGAAGGGATGAAAACACTGGGCTTGTTGCTGGCTGCATTGATATTATGGATAACGGAAGCTGTTCCAATCGCCGTGACAGCGCTGGCTTTAGTGGCTTTTCAGCCGATATACGGAATTGCTGCTCCTGGTGCTGCTTTCACCAATTTTATTAATTCGGTATTTTTCTTTGTTATAGCTTCCTATGGTATATCCATTGCTATTATGAATACAACTTTCATTAACCGTATGGCTAATTCTCTATTGCGAAGGACAGGAGGAGGTGCTTTTAAAGTAATACTTGCTTTGACTTCCGCAGCCGCATTGTTATCGGCATTTATTTCCAATGTACCGGCTTGCGCTGTATTAATGGGTTTTGCTATAGGTATGTTGGAGCCTTTAGAAGATGGACCTTCAAAGACAGGACTTCGTAAGACCTTAATGATTGCGATTCCTTTTGGAGCTATGATTGGGGGAATTGCAACACCTGCAGGAAGTTCAGTAAACATTTTGGCACTGGATTTATTAGAAGCAAGTACCGGAATGTCTATTTCCTTTTTAGAATGGATGCTGTATGGGGTACCTATTACATTGGTTGCGATTCCATTCACAGTTTTAGTGCTTATGAAATTGTTTAAACCTAAGGCTATGGGGGAAGAGTCTGTTGCTATAATCATTGAACAAACCAAGGTTGATCAGCCATTAACTGCCAAGGAAAAGAAACTGATCATGATTCTTATTCTTATGATGACATTTTGGATAGCAGGGACATGGGTTCCGGTTTTTAATATTACAATAGTGGCATTAGTCGGCCTTATCTTTATGTTTCTGCCGGGAGTAGAAATATTAAATTGGGACAATTTTATGAAAGAAGTCAGCTGGGATGCAGTGATCATGATTGGCGGTGTTTCCTCAATCGGAACTGCTGTTACTGCAACCGGAGTGAGCAATTGGTTTATGGGCGAGGCAGCATCAAATCTATTGGATATGGGCATGGTTCCACTTATAGCATTAATTGGTATGTTTTTAAATATTATTCATTTGATTTTGCCGATAGCACCGGCTATTGTTGCTGTTGGGGTACAACCCCTGGTTGATCTGGCTGAGGCCATGTCTATCAGTCCGGTTACTTTTATTGTAACACTGAGCTTTATGGCCGGTATTTGTCTGCTACTCCCGCTGGATGCAGTCCCGCTTATTACATATACAAAAAAGTATTACACAATGTGGGATATGTTTAAAGCCGGTATTATTGTCAGTACTGCTATCGTTGTTATGCTTGCTTTTTGGGGTACTTTTGCGGGAAGTTTATTAGGTTATTAAGCAGCACATTAATGTCGGCGTCTGGGAGGGCTCCGAAAAAGGGCCTCTCAAAATCAACAAAATGGTTTTTCAACGTTTCTCCATCCCGCACGCTTAAGAATGATCCGTTATTAGAAGGGGATAATTTGCCTTTTCTTACGGTAAACCAATCAGATTCTGTTGAAGAGGGAGACACAGTTACCGTAGTAGGTAACCCCACTGGTATTGCTTTATCGATTCAAGCCCTGGATAGCAGTTTTCTATAAAAATGTTTTTATGTCCAATATTTTGGTATAATATAAAACAAAGGAGGTTTAATTATTGTGATAGAATACTGCCTCAATTTTAACTTGATTTTGTGATAAAATAAGTGTTTAATATAATCAAAAAATATGAAAAGAGAAGGATACTATTATGAAATTAATTATTACCGGAAAGACTAAAGACGTTTTTGATTTAGAAAATGGCAATTACTTATTAAAATTTAAGGATGACGCAACGGGTGAAGATGGAAAGTTTGATCCGGGTGCAAATAGGGTTGGATTAACTATTGAAGGAGCCGGCAAAGCAGGTTTACGACTTACTAAATATTTCTTTGAAAAAATTAACAACCTTGGCATACCGACTCATTATATAAGTGCGGATTTGGAAGATGTTACAATGACGGTAAAGAGCGCAACTGTATTTGGACAAGGCTTGGAGGTAATTTGCCGTTACCGTGCGGTAGGCAGCTTTTTAAGAAGATATGGCAAATATGTCGAAGAAGGACAGCCGCTTGACGCTTATGTTGAGGTTACATTAAAAGATGATGATAGAAACGATCCTCTGATTAACGAAGATGCCCTCGAGATGCTTGGAATTCTATCAAAAGAAGAATATCAGACAGTAAAGAGTTTGACCAAGAAGATAGCCGGTATTGTAAAAGATGATTTGGCAAGTAGAGGTATTGAGCTGTATGACATCAAATTTGAATTTGGCAGAATTG
>JAQUJQ010000207.1 GCA_028680875.1 Eubacteriales bacterium | reverse complement strand
AAGAAAATATAGAAATCGTCTTTACGATAAACAGCAAGAAGGTTTATATTGATGGTGTTGAACAGGAATTAGATGTTTCCACAGAAGTAACTAATGGAAGAACTTATGTACCATTACGGTTTATTGCAGAAACTTTTGGCCTTACCGTTAATTGGGATGACGAAAACGGTACAATCGATATAGAGGACCAAACAGATATAGAAGATGAACCGGAGATCGAGGACGAATCTGTGATTGAGGAGTAATCATATTCTTAATGGATAAATTTTGATAATATTTCATTTGGCTAAGGGCTTCGATTTATCGAAGCTCTTTACTTTACTCTTATCTCTTTTATTTTTTCTTTATTTACAGTATACTTAAGGTCAATATTCGATTGTATAGAAATTTCCTATTGGAAATAGAAAGGGTGGAAAAATATGACAGAACAGATTAAGCTTATTGCTTCAAGGGTAAAAGAGTTAAGAGAGATTTACGGTTTATCCATCGAGACTCTGTCAAAAGAACTGGGCGTACCGAAGGATCTGTATCAAATGTACGAGAGTGGGAATATGGATATACCTGTAGGTTTTCTCTATGAAATTGCCAATCGGTTTAACGTGGAACTGACAGCCATCCTTACCGGAACTGAACCTAAACTTCATAATTATACACTTGTTCGGAATGAAATGGGTGTTGCAGTGGAAAGAAAAAAACAATATAAATACCTCAGTTTGGCTCATAATTTTGTTGATAAAAAAGGAGAACCATTTTTGGTGACTGTTAACCCTAAAACCGAAGACGAGTTTGCATTCAGTTCACACCCGGGGCAGGAATTCAATTACATGTTAGAGGGAAGAGTGAAAATTATGATCGATGGCCAGGAAATGATTTTAAATAAGGGGGATTCCTTATATTTTGATTCCAACTTGACCCATGGTATGAAAGCCTTAGATGACAAACCCGCTAAATTACTGGCAATTATTATCTATTAAAAATTATCCAATAAGAAAAGAGGATTACTTTCATGAGTTTAATCAATAAATTTGTAACCAGAGTTGATTTTGATTCTTATGAGGATTTTTATAATAACTATCAATTAAAAATCCCCGAAAATTTTAATTTTGCCTTTGATGTTGCAGATGTCATCGCAGAAGAAACCCCTGATAAGATAGCCATGGTTTGGTGTGATGATAAGAGTAATGAAGAGAAATTTACGTTTAAAGATATCAAAGAGTATAGCAATAAGGCAGCCAACTTCTTTAAAAAAATAGGAATTCAAAAAGGCGATGCAGTTATGCTTATTTTAAAGCGACGCTATGAATTTTGGTTTTGCCTTTTAGCTCTTCATAAACTGGGAGCCATTTGTATTCCGGCGACACATCTCCTTACCGGCAAAGATATTGTTTATCGGAACAATATGGCCAACATTAAAATGATTGTTTCGGTTGCTGAGGATCAAGTGGTTGACCATATAGAAGAATCCGAAAAAGATTCGCCTGCCTTAAAATATAAAGTATTGGTTGGAGGTGCCCGAGATGGATGGCTTGATTTTAACCGGGAAATAAAGGCTTCATCTAACATTTTTGCTCGGCCGACCGGGGAAGAAGCATCAACCAATGAGGATACCAGTTTACTCTATTTTACTTCCGGAACAACCGGAATGCCCAAAATGGTACAGCATAGTTTTACCTATCCATTGGGTCACATTACCACTGCCAAGTATTGGCAAAATGTAACCGAAGACGGACTCCATCTTACGGTTGCAGATACGGGTTGGGCCAAAGCTGTTTGGGGGAAAATTTACGGTCAATGGATTTGTGGAAGTGCAGTATTTGTTTATGATTATGATAAATTTGTACCCGGAGAATTGATCGAAGTGATTAGTAAGTACAAGGTCACGACATTTTGTGCGCCACCGACTATCTATCGATTTTTTATTAAGGAAGATCTGTCCAGGTATGACTTGAGCCATTTACGCTATTGTACCATTGCGGGTGAGCCTCTGAATCCCGAGGTGTATACTCAATTCTTAAATGCCACAGGGATAAAGCTTAAGGAAATCTATGGGCAGACGGAGATGACTGTGGCTGTCGGTAACTTTCTCTGGATGAAACCCAAGCCCGGGGCAATGGGAAAACCGGCTCCCGGGTATGACATTGATCTCCTCGATGAATCCGGAAAACCTTGTGAGATAGGTGAGGAGGGCCAGATTGTTGTCCGCACACATAAGAAGGTACCCACCGGTATGTTTTTAGGTTATTATCACGATGAGGCATTGACAAAGAAAGCCTGGAATAATGATGTTTATCGCACCGGAGATATGGCATGGAAAGATGAGAATGGTTATTACTGGTTCGTGGGACGAGCTGATGATGTGATAAAAAGCTCCGGTTATCGGATTGGTCCCTTCGAGGTTGAAAGTGCTCTGCTGGAACATCCTGCAGTACTTGAATGTGCAATTACAGCAATTCCCGATCTGGATCGGGGCCAAATCGTTAAGGCAACGGTTGTTCTTGCCAGAAATTATTTCGGAAGTGAAGAATTAGTACGAGAGCTTCAGGAACATGTTAAACGTGTTACAGCACCTTATAAATATCCAAGGGTTATCGAATTTACAAAAGAATTGCCAAAAACCATAAGCGGCAAAATCAGACGGGTTGAAATAAGGGAGCAAGATAAAAAATAGAAAACTAATATATAGAGGGCCCCAAATAAGGGGCCCTTAAGCATTCCGTTAATCGGCGAAGGTTAAAGGAGTCGGTATATCTTTTTTCTGGGTTGCTAAAGAAACCACCACCATGACAACTAAAGAAATTATCGGAGCAAATACGGTGTAATAGTACCATGTCTCAGGGTATGTAATGCTTTCAAAGCTAAATCCTTCAACTATGCCCGGTCCAATAATACGATAGGCCGCTCCTATTACCATGGCTGCCAGAGCGCCGGTGGAGTTTGCTTTTTTCCACCAGATTCCCAAAGTTAGCGGTATAAAGAGACAGGCAAGGATCAAGTCGAAAGAAAAAGCGGTGAGTAAATATATCTCGGGGTACATAATCCCCACAATTAGAGCAATAACGGTAACAGCAAGAATCATCAGTCTTGTTACTTTTAATACACTCTGATCGGAAGCATCCGGCTTTAATGTATCTTTATATATATTTTTTGAAATAATGCTGGCCACGGAAAGGAGGGCGGCATCGGCTGCCGACATAATACCGGCAATCATTCCCAAAGTAAAGATAACACCCATTGCAGTGGGCATATAATTCTTTACCATAAAGGGGATAACCAATTCTGAATCATCTATCAATGCGCTTCCGTCCATGATTCCTTGATTGACTAAAGAAAGACCGATAATTCCAAGAATTACAGGGACAAGACCAACAATCCAGTACAAGAGCCCAGCGGTAACTGCAGAGTATTTAGCTGTTTTTTCATCCTTTGATGCCATAGCTCTTTGGGCCAAATCCGGTGTGCAAATAGAGCCGAGTCCAATGATCATCCAAGCTCCTACCCAGGGCAAATAGGCGGTAAAGGAAAAATCTTGCGGGAAAAAATTAAAAGAAGCTTCAGGGACAGT
>JAQUJQ010000018.1 GCA_028680875.1 Eubacteriales bacterium | reverse complement strand
CTGATAATAAGGTGATCAGCAGAATTAAGGTAAACGAGCCAATCATCATCACCTTAAGCACATAGACACAATACCAGGAAACCAAGATGGATTGTAAGACAGTAAATACACCAAAACCCAGTACATATCCAACGACGATTTCCCAGCGCCTGATAGGAGTTGAAAGCATTTTATCCAAAGTTCCTGATGTTCTTTCCTGTAAAAAGGAAATCCCTGATACTAAAAAGACAAAAAAGAAGACAATAAATCCAATTAAAGTGGCTCCGAAATTATCGAAAGTAGGCAAATCTTCTTGACCGTAAAGGTAACTAATCTCAGACTTAAGATCTGGTCTGGATAACATGACCGAAGCCTTAGCTTGTTCCAAACCTGCCAAAGCGATTTTGGCCTTAGTAGGATTACTGCCGTCTACTTCAATATAGGACTTGCCACCTACTATCGAAATGCTTGCAATGACTTCACCCTTTGCCAAAGCCTGACGAGCCTCATTCTCCTCGCACCTCATACTCCTAATGTTTTGTTCTTCAAGTTTATCTTCAAATCCCGCGGGGGCATTAATGATAGCGACATTGACGTTAGGAACCGAGTCTCCCAGAATAAAATAGACAAACGTAAGCAGAATTATGGGAGCAAACAGCATCAAAGCCAGAGTACGCCGATCATGTCGCAATTGGTTTAAAATCCTGATAGCTAAAGCTTTAACTCTCATTTTGCTGACCTCCATAATAAATGAAAGCCTCTTCAATGCTTTGTACACCGATTCTCTCTTGCAGATCCTGAGAGGTACCTTTAGCGATCAAACATCCATCCCTCATCATCGCTAGGTTATCGCATTTGTCCGCCTCATCCATAACATGAGTTGTCACCAGAAGTGTAACGCCTTGCGCAGCTAATTTGCGGAATTCCTCCCAGATGCTCTTTCTCAGAAGAGGATCAATTCCTACTGTAGGTTCATCCAGCACTAAAACCGGAGGATTATGCATAATGGCCATAGCTAGAGATAGGCGCCTTTTCATCCCGCCTGAATAAGCTTGAACAGGTTTATGAATGTCAGCAGATAGGTTGACTAACTCCATAACCTCCTCTGTTTTTCTTTTAATCTCAGCTTTGCTCATGCCGTAAATTGATCCGAAAAATTGTAAATTTTCACCGCCAGTCAGTGAACTATAGAGGGCATCCGATTGGGCCATATAACCAATCTTGTTCATTAAATTAAGTTGCGGCATGGCTTGACCTAAGACATAAGCTTCACCCGAATTAGCCTCTAATATACCGGCTATAATTTTTACTAATGTGGTTTTCCCGCAACCAGACGGACCCAGTAAACCATATATATGACCATAGGGTATTTCTAAATTAATATCTTTTAGGACATGGTTTTTGCCAAACCATTTATTCACATTACGTACAACAAGGCAATGAGGATTATCCAGGCTAGGAGAATTCTTCTGAAGATCTTTTGGTCTTATTAATGTTTGGAACATCTCAATCCTCCTTTAGCCCCTCTTTAGACAATCAACAGAGTGTTAATTATTTGTCTAATTTTATTATAATTTAAATAGTAGGCTTCTACAATAAACTGCGAAAATAAGCACAGCAATTTGGAAGGTAATGATTGCTGGTATTCCATATTTGAATAATTTATGGTGGGTTTTATGGTGAAATTGCTTACTGCCTAACAAAATCCCTATAGAACCACCCAACAACGCAATGTTAAATAAAGTCTGCTCTTTAATTCTCCACTCCACTTTGACAGCCCTTTTCTTATCACAATACATCAAAACTATACCAACAGTATTAATGAAAAATATATAAGCAAGTACAAAGAAAAATAACTCCAAATTTATCTTCCTCCCCTTAGAAGAATTACGAACATCATTTCCTATTTCTATTGACATGGGTAAAAAAATAGAAAAATTACTTCACGTTTTTATAATATGAGTAATTTCTGTCAATCCTTTTCTATTAATATTTCGTTTCCAAGTCCTAATAACTCCATTAATTTTTGGCGGAGTTTTCTTTCTTCACCGCTATCATTGGTCTTAATTCTTAATATCGGGATCTTGTACTTTTGTAGAATACTGTCTTTCATTTTATCCCGTTTAAGTTGCTTAGGATTATTTGCATGATAAGAATAGCCGTCTACTTCAACAACTAAAACCGGCATTTTATCAAGTTTATTGAAAATCACAAAATCAGTATGGGTTAAAATATTCATTGCATATTTACACTCATCATCATTTAACTTGCTCGGATCTTTTATCAGCATTTTAAGAGGTTGATGCATAACCCTGTCAAGACTTTGGAATTCCCTTTCATTTAATACTTTTTCAATAACCATGTTCATTAAATTTTCTGATTTATACTCTGAAACAATTTTGCTCTTTTTCATAATGTCTAGAAGCTTTTCCGAGTAACTGCTATAAAGCAGATCAAACACAGAGTATATTCGACTTTCGATTATCTCAAAATTATTATACCGTATGTATCTTACCAGATCACCAATATTAGTACCTTTCCAATCCTCGCTGCCATCCGAAACAACCACAATCAATTTATCTACAGCACGAGACACAGCAACATTGATAAGATTAGGATCATCAACAAAGTCGTTAACAGATACTTCATTCGCAACCGTAGTAAGAATTATGACATCTTTTTCTCTCCCTTGGTATTTGTGAACTGTATCAGCTTCAATATTGCGCGTTCCAATAGCTTTTTTTAACTCATTTATCTGCGACCTATATGGCGAAATAATTCCTACAGATTGCTTATTATCATCAATATTTTGTTCAGGAATTATTTCTTCAAATATAACATCTATCTGTCTTTGATTAAAATTTCCCCTTGCATGATTTCCCTTGATAGTCTTATATAAAATAAGCGGCTCCTCATTTTCTTGTTCGTTTGTTAATATTACAAGCTGATTATTATAAAACTTTTGATTGCAAAAACCAATGATTTTTGGATGGCACCTATAATGCTCCTTCAATAAAGTTTTCGGGATATCAGCAAATAAATTAATTACTGAAGACAGCAAGCTATTGTTAGCATAACTGTACGCATTTTCGAGTTCAAATGATTCAAATATCTGCTTTGTTTGTTTTGCCACTTCTGTTGTAACAACATTAGGAAGCTGTTTTATATCTCCTACAATCACTGCATTTCTAGCACATGACAAAGCTAAAGCCCCTGTTACTATATCAACCTGAGAGGCTTCATCAATTATTACATAATCAAACAAATAGTTTTCACTAGCACAGCTGCGCAAGGAATGAGTAGTACTTAAAATAACAGGGTATTCCTTTATAAATGAATCGAAGTTTTGCCAAAGTGCATCATTAGAAAACACAATCCGATTCCCACTAACTCCATATTTTTCTGCTAATTTGGCCTTTAATAACTTCATAGAAGTTTCACTATATTCTTTCATTGCTTTTTCAAAGTTATAGCTTTCGAGTCTATTTGATAATGCATCAATTTGACTTTTTAATTCTTTGATTTTTTTATCATAATAAGTTTTTTGCAAAAAAGAAATAACTACTTCTGGGTCATTCCTATAAAATGAAAAGTTGAATATCCCATAGACAAATAGATTGTGTAACTTATAGGCAAATGAAATATTCCCTTTCTCAATCTTACGTTGGTAATCAATCATAATTGCAATAATTTTATCTGCTTTAACTTTAAAAATAGAATGTAATTTCAATGGTTTGCCATTTGTCTCAGTATAGTATTGGTCAAAATACTCCAGTTCTGTTTGAATACCTGACAGCTCTGACTTTAATACAGCAAGTTTGTTTTTATATTTAAGCATTTCATTTAAATTTTGTTGTGATTGGGATAAGCTCATTTTTATTGATTGGTAATCCGAATATGGCAAAACCCAGCTTTGCATATCAGGATAAGCATTTTTCTGTTCGGCAAAGAATTTTTTCTTGTTGTCATTATTCCCCAAATATGCAGCAATAAAATCCACACCATATTTTTGCAACTTTTCAAGAACATTAGCAGTTGCAGAATTATTATTTGATACAACTGCGACTGTTTTATTATTTACGAGTGCATTTGCAATGATATTCAATATAGTTTGTGTTTTGCCCGTTCCCGGAGGCCCCTCGATAACACTAATCTGTTCAGCTAATGCCTTTTCTGTTGCCCCCTTTTGGCTTAGATTAAATCCAAATGGAAATATAGGCTGTATTGTCCCCCTGCGCTCTTTCTTCAAAGGCTTTTTCTCTAAGTATGCAGCTAATACACTACGAGGGCTAATAGTGGAAATTCTACTGTATTGTTTGCTCAAAAAGCTTATATCATCCTCTAACTTAATGCCGGTATGATCGGCTATTTTTTTCAGGTACTCAAAACAGTTGTGTGCATTTCTATTTGCTAGGCAAGTCTCTTCAATAATTATACTGGAACGCCTATATACCTTTTTATACCCACTCATAAATAAAATCCTTATATAATCGCCAAAATCAAGTATTTTTACAATACCGGATAATGGCTGATCAAGTTCATATACAGCAGAGGTTTCATGGTTTATTATTTGGGGCTCCCTATGCCACTCTACGTTATGATAATTGTAAGAATACGCTGCACTATTATTATGATACCTAACTATCCACTTACGGTTAACATATTGACAATAGTATATTTGTTCTGTTTTATCCTCACCTTTTACAAGAATAAGATGTTTTTCAATATTCAATAGTTATACCACCTTTTATCTTGTGTACTGATATTCTGCTGCTAAGTTTCTATTCTACTTCTTAAAAACATCACGCAGAACATTTTTTAATGATATCTCAAATTTGATCATATTCAAGGTCATAAAATTGATCATTTGTGGCCAATCTTCTTCGTTGAACACACTAACATCTTTAAGAATGTAAGCTATTCGACTACCTTTCCCATCATTTAATCTTTGCCAGTCAAGTTGGTCACCAAATGTTGTTTCGATTTTATTTTTATACCTGTAGATGCTGTCAAAAAGTACTTTGTTTTCTTCTTGTAGTCCTCGATTAATCCAAAGTTCAATTCTTGCGTAGTTGCCAGTAACAACAAAATTATAAACTAGACCACTGTGCCCACTCCCACACCCTATCCAACTATCCTTTGAAGGACTTATATTTTTGAACAAATCCGATTTTTCATTCATCTCTTGTAGGAGGCGTTCCCAGAACTCGATTCTAAGGGAATGACGTGTTTGATTTTTTTCTTTACTAATAAATTCCTCTTGTTTCTTATTTGCTATCTTTATTAAATATTCTTCTGCATCAACAATTGGAATAATCTGCTCTGTATCTAAAAGAATCTGACCATTTAATTCATATGGTGTGACTCTTATGCATTTTATTTTAATATTATGATCCAACAACCACATCCGAGAGTATCAGTATTTTTACATATCCACTCCTGCAGATGCTTTCTTTCTTTGAACTCTAACTCTTGAAATGTTTTCTTACTTATTGATATCGCTTCGTTCTTTTCTTTATCAATCAGAAACATTTTAATCCTCCTCTAAATCCCAATTTCATTGTACTGCAGTTATTGTAAATTGATCGTTTGTCATTACGCTGCAGGATAAGTGGTGTATACAAATTCATAAATCTTACGGCGGTATTCTTTTAACAGTCGATCATCATAACTTTCCGGCAATTCATTCCATAGGGTATCCCGTATTAAATTATCAACTGCTGCCTGGGTCTCTTCTTTTTCGGTCCAATGGTCTAACTCACTAATCTTATCCTTAATCCGTTCCAATAATATCTTGGCGATTTTTTTAACCTTTTTTATCTCCGCTGTTGTAAGAGAATCTTTCAGTAGTAAATCATACATGGCCAGTTCTTCGTCGTTGTTAAAGCCTTCACGCACATATCTTTTTTCCTCGTCATCCAAGTCATTTACAAGATTCGTCAAATCAATAAAGGTTTTTTCAATGGCAGCTTTATCTTGTTCGGCATTATATTCCTGAATTATTTTCTGATAGCGCTCATAATAGTTAAAGCGCGAAGGATTACATTTCATCATACTATCCAGCCTGTCATTAATTATATCCTGTAAATCTTTCATAAGAAGATTCTTGTTTTTTACACGTGCAAATTCCTTCTGTAAACGTTCAAAATCAATATGACTAATATCAAAGCGTCTGCTTTCAGTCAAATAATTCTTATCTTCTTGCGCACCGTTTGCCGGTTTAACAACATTAATATATTCACTAACAATATTATGCAGTTGAATCATCAGATCAGTAGTATCCGAATGTTTGCGCTTTTTTTGCATCTGGTCATAAATAGCACTTATCGCATTTTTGTAAGCGTGATCATTATACGAAACCTCTTGCTTTTCCACATACTTAAATAGTTTAAATAATTCTCTAGCCATTACTTCAAAACGTTTTTTTACTTCTTCGGAAACGCACATCGCATTAGCACCAGCTTGTACCAGTGACAATTTTTCAAAATCTACCGCTTGAACTAATGAGTCCAAGTCAAAGCCTTGTTGCTGCACATAGCCTGTAATTTCTGTGAGTAAATTAAAAATACGTTCTAATAATTCTGTTTTATCCGGAGCTGGGTCAGGACCATCTGTGTCTCCCTTTGTTTTAGTATAGTCTGCCAGAGCTTTTCTCAATGCTTTAACAACACCAACATAATCAATAATCAAACCATTACTTTTACCCTCATAGACACGATTAGCTCGTGCGATTGCCTGCATCAGCGTATGAGCCTTTAAAGGCTTATCCAGATAAATCATGGAAAGACTTTTCACATCAAAGCCAGTCAACCACATAGCGCAAACAAACACAATACGAAACGGATTATCAGGGTCTTTGAATTCCTTATCCATTTCACGCTTTTCCATTTTGACACGGTGTGGCTTTATATCCAATCCCCATTTCTCAAAAGTGGCAATCTCGTTTTGTTCCTGACTGATAATTACAGCCATTTCCGTCTCTTTCATCCAGTCAAGTTTGCGGCTGATTTCCATATACTCTTGTTGCGTTGCACCGGATAACGAAGATTCTATTTCTTTGATTTTCATCTCCCAATATTTCTGCGCCAAATTATACATTCTAACCGCAGTTACTTTATTGATACAAACAAACATGGCCTTGCCTGTTGTCCATAAGTCAGAATAATGCTCAACAAAATCCTTAGCTATAGTATCCAGTCGCTCTTCACTGGTAAGGATATGGATGTCCTTAGCTAATTCCTGTTCTAATTTAGCTTGTTGATTTACATCAAGATCAGCCTGCTCAATTGCATCTAGTAATTTGTCGTTGATCTCAGGGTTTTTAATATCTAGTAAATCCGCTCTGTTTTCATAATAAAGAGGTACTGTTGCGCCATCATCAACTGCACGTTTAAAATCATAAATAGAAATATAGCCTCCGAATGTTCTTTCGGTGATATTATCATAAGCAAATAATGGTGTCCCTGTAAAACCTAAGCGGGATGCCGTAGGCAACAATGTACACATATTATCCGCAAAAATGCCATTTTGTGTACGGTGTGCCTCATCAGACAAAATAATAATGTCATGTTCAGGAATAATCGGCGTAGCATCCGGCTGATTGAATTTATGAATCAAAGTAAAGATAAAACTGGGATTGCCTTTCAATTTTCGAATCAAGTCATCTCCGCTGGTAGCAATAAACTGTTTTGCCTTTGTGATTCCAAGGCATCCGCAAGCTTCAAAAGTATCGCTAATTTGCTTATTCAGCTCATCCCGATCTGTCAGAATAACAAAAGTAGGAGAACCAGCAAATTTACGGCGTATTTTCTGTGCCAGAAACACCATAGAATAGCTTTTTCCACTACCCTGTGTATGCCAGAACACACCCAGCTTGCCATTGTTCAACTTGCGGTTTTGATAAGATTCAACAGCCTCATTGACTCCGAGAAACTGATGGTTTCGTGCCATAATTTTTGCAATTCTTCCGCCGGAAGTATCGTACAAAATAAAGTTTTCAAACAGATCCATAAAATTCGCTTTGTCACAAATACCTCTAAGCATAGTAGCTAATTCCACAGAACCGGTATCTTCCTCATGTAGACGTTTCCATTCATTGAAAAAAGCATATTTACTGCCCAACGTACCGATTTTAGATTTTATACCATTTGAAAGCATTACAAAAGCATTGAAATGGAACAAATGTGGTACTGTATCCTGATAGTCTGTGTAATTGCAAGTATAGGCATCCTGTACATTAACATTCTGCTTTTTTAGTTCGATAAATAAAAGGGGAATTCCGTTAACAAAGCCGACAATGTCCGTGCGACGGCGGTATAAATCACCATGAATTTTCATTTCTTTTACAGCAAGAAAATGATTCTTTTTCGGCTCAAAGAAATTAAATACTCGAACCAAACGATCCTCCTGCTCACCATTCGGTTTTTTGACCTTGATGGGGATTCCGTCTCGAAGCATAGCATATTTCGCGCGATTAATCTGCATAAGAGTATTCGAAGATGAATAGGAAAGGAGAATTTTAATCGCAGATTCACAATATTCTTCTGTTAGCCAGTCGTTATTCTCATAAAGCGCTTTCCGAAGATAGCGGATGAGTACAATATCCTTATAACTCTTTCGTCCAAAAGTCCCATTCTCGCCGAGAACTTCCTTATTATAGGCAAACTGAACCTCCCACCCCAATTCATCTTGAAGCAGGTTCCCAGCACTGTTTTGGACTAATATATTTTCAGAATACTCCCAGCTCATAGGGCAACCCTCCTAACTAATAGCATTATAAATATCCAGTTTTAATTCTTCGTCTGTTTCATATGTCCCATCCATAATACTGGTCATTATTCGATGCAGTAAGTCTTTCCTGATTTTACCAGCCGCTACCTGATAACTGATGTTCTCCATAATTTCAAAAAAACGTTTGGCAACTGCCATATAACCGTTTAACAATAAAAAATAAGCAGAAAGCGTAATTGCCAAGCGTTTATTTCCATCTTCAAAGCAATGAAACTCACAGGTGCAAAAAAACAAATGTGTCAGCTTGTCCACAAATGTAGGATAATACTCATCATTTTGAATATTTTGCAGAACACTATCCAACCTGCCTAAATCGAAGTGCCCCATAACACCACCACCACTATATTGGACGGTCTTTTGATGTATAGATACTACTTCTTCAAGCGTGAGATAAATAATTCTATCCATTTATTCACGCTCCTTTAAACGCTGCAAAACCGCTTGATTTTCTTTCATTAGACGTTCTAGTTCATCACCAGCCGCACCAAGAAACTTTTTATATTCTTCTTGATCTAAAGGCTGAATATATTCTGATAGCTGATAGTGGAAGGCATCTCGGAGGGCCATATCGCGGCTTGCCATTTTGATCCGTCCTCGATGAATTAATGGTTTCCATAGTGCCATTTTTGCAAACTCCTCAAATAAAGCCTCAACATTTTGGCACGATAGCAGATGTCCGTGTTTTTCATACTCTTCTTTAATAGCATCAGCTAATCCACATTCATAAGCTGCAATAATATCTAAAATTTCACTATAGAAAGTATCTCGTACTTTGTCGCTGGCTTTTAAGTCAAGTATTTTTTTATATTCCTTGGCTTTTTCTTTAAATATACTAACATAGATAAGATCAGTAAAATGAGCATATTTATAGCGGTCATCTACTACATAATTTTTTAATGCATCTGTAAATTGTCTCCTATAATTATCTTCTTGGAGAAAAGCGGAAATGAAATCTTTGTCTCTTTGATTTATATACTTAGTTGAACCGCCTGTCTTTTTATTTATTAAATCAATAACAATATCTAGCATCATCTGGCGTAAAATTTTAGCTTTTTCACTTTCGGCTAACAACATTCCAATATTAAGAAATGCTTTAAAGTCAAATATACCAAGTATAGTGGTTTTGGTAGCGACATTAATGTCGCTACCAAATTGATTAGTATAAGCAAAAATAAATTCTTTTAATCTCTTACCCCGCAAAACTTCATAACCGTTTAACTTCAATTCATCAGAAAAGGAGGCAATATATCTATCAATAGTCCTTTCATCAACCTCATAAAATGTAGCAATCATTTCTTTTGTCAATATTATTTTATTTTCAAAAATAACCCCTTTAAAATTAGACCTTTTTAGAATTTCATTTATGGCCAATTCGTTATTTAAAATGTTTTGTCTATCAATTTTTGAGGTAGTTAAATCTTTCGTCATATAAATCCCTCCTACACCTCAATTTCACCGCTCATAAGCTTAGGTAGCAGTCTATCGCGGGCTTGTTGTAATAAAGTTATTTGTCTATCGGCATTTGATATCCGTTGATCAATCTCTTTAGTAATAGTGTTGAATTCATTAGCTAAATTATCACTAGGTATTAGAAATTCTTGTGAGTACAAATCATCTTTTGTTATAGAGGCATATATTGCTCCATTTCCTATGAGGTTATCTTTATAAAATCGCTTCTTTAGAAGATAAAAAAGAAAACTTTGTAAATCATCTTTATGTTTGACTGCAGCTAAACCACGACCTATAACAATTTTATATTTTGTTATATTCATTCTCCCAACAGGAGCTCGGACACTGAATAAAATGCTTCCTGCTTCTGCAATCCGTGTGTAACTTGTTGAATACATTTCATCGGTTATGAATCGAAAACCGTAATTTGATACACCTTGATGAAAGGGCAATCCTTGCTGTTTGTCATTATAATATTCTGATTTGGGGCTCTGCCCCATCATAATATAAGCAATATCAATAAGCCTTTTTCTACTCCATCCCTCTGGCACACCATCAACGATTTTAGTTGTTTCATACCCAGGGAAGTGCAGATTTACAAACCATTCTTTATACAACCGCATAGCCGCTTCTTCCAGCAACTTAATCTGTTTTTGATTGTTCTCAATCAAGTCGTCATAGGCTGAGAGAATGTCTGCTATGCGATGTTGAGTTTCAATTGGTGGTAAAGAAATAGTAAAATCTTCTATCATCCCTTTTGTAAGCGCATTTCTTGATGCACCTTTCCCAACTGCTAGATTTAGCATATAAGCTTGCATATATGGGCTAGCTAAGTAATAAGCTAGATACTTATAATTTATTAAATCACATATTGGTCTAATTATTGAAACATGCTGATTAACACGTGCTGGAAGAATATTTTTCGGAACAACACAAGTACGTGCAACAGAATCACCTGTAATATTTAACAAAATATCATTTTCTTCAATTGTTACATTGTTCAATCGCCTAGCAGCTTCATCTGAAATATGAACTAATCCATTATAATCAAAGGTTAAGTTGTATACATTTTGACTCCTAATTAATGAAATCCCACTTTCTCTATATACTGTTGAACCTCCTCTTGGAGTTGCCCCACTACCAATTTTTGAACAACTATCTCCTAGTCTTACAGTTTCCCACTTCATATCCCCAGCCCCTCGAAATTCGCTGAAATGGTATCCATTAATAGGTTCGACTCTCTCTATAACGCCAACAGTTCCTTATGAATTTCTGCCATTCTTTCTTCGAAGTTTTCATCATCTTCTTCTATCGGAGCAACGCCCACATAAGCACCCGGTGTCAGGCTCCAATTCTTTTCTTCTATTTCAGCTATAGTTGCTACTTTACAAAGTCCCAAGACATCAGCATATGTACCGTCTCCGAATTTTTCAATGAGCCATTTTGCCTCTTTGATCACTGTACGGCATGCTTTAATTTGAGCAATCACTTCTTCTACGCGAGCAGAAACGGATTTTTTGAAGCGATCCCAGGTTGTTGCGGTTTCGTCGATGGATTTAGCAAACTCCTTAGCTTCTGCCTTCTCTAATCCATCACCATATTCAATAAATGTTTTTAATGAGGCATTAAGCTCTGTGACATAACGCTTTAGTATTTCATTCAGCGATAACAGCTGCTGAATATTATCTGCACCTTTAATGGTATCTGAAATCTGCATACGCAATGGTGCAAGCTTTTCCTCATATCCGTTCAACAGACCCGATACACTTTCAAATTCAGTATCAAGCTCTTTACAGTCACTGCTAATTTGGACACAATAGTCCTCCAGCAGCTTTTTATACTTTTCATTTTCACCCCGATAAAGCCAGACAATAGCATTGAGGTTTTTCATCTGCCATTCGCTCCACTCATTGAGGGTTCGGTCAACTACAGTATAGTAATTACGTGAATCTATGAAAAGTAATTTATCCTTTAATTCTTCTTTTTTCCCCTTATCAAAAAACCACAGGGAGCAAGGCAGGGAAACCTTATAAAAGAAATTATTAGTCACTGACATTAAGCAATCAACATGACCAGTCTGGATCAGCTGCTTTCTAATTTCTCTTTCCTTATTGCCGCTATCCGTTGCCGAAGCGGCCATCACAAAACCGGCACGTCCGGTATTATTTAAATAAGCATAAAAGTATGAAATCCAAAGGTAGTTAGCATTAGAGACTTCTTTTTTGGCATTAACACCCGGCAACCCAAAAGGCAAACGGCCTGCGTTTTGAGTGGATTCCGCTTTTACCTTATCCACATTAAAAGGTGGATTTGCCATGACATAATCGCAACTGCCTTCTAGATTATGCGCATCATGATAAAAGCTATTAGCTTCATCACCAGATTTAATTTTTGCATTTAGACCATGGACAGCCATATTCATAATACATAACTTGGCGTTAAACTCCACCTTTTCCTGTCCATAAAAGGTCATGGCAGAATTAGCATTGATTCCTTCAGCAGTGACAAAGTCACTGGAAGAAACAAACATACCACCACTTCCACATGCAGGATCCAGCACGACCCCATGCGTAGGCTCAATGATATTAACAATCATCTTTACCAAAGATTTTGGCGTAAAGAATACTCCATCGTCAGAGGCAATGGCTGAGGCAAACTTATTTAAGAAATACTCATAAATACGTCCAAGAATATCATCGTTGATTTCATTTAGAGCACTATTATTAAAGATCCGTAACAATTCTTTCAACAAATCATTTCTGAAAGAAGTATAGGTTTTGGGTAAGATTCCTTTCAATTGGATGCTCTCTGCTTCAATCAATTCCATAGCTTCATTTACTGCTTTGCCGCAATCGGCATCGTCAGGTAAATTAAGTAGATAGTCATAACGAGACCTTTCTGGCAAAAAAATAGCACTCTTTTGTTTGAAATCACTAGCTTCAACAGGGAGCACACGGCCATTACGTACAGGACGGTCTTTAAGTATTTTAGCTTCTACATATTTAAAACGGCTATAGGCATAACGCAAAAAAATTAAACCCAAAACCGGCATACTGTATTCTTGTGAGCTTAGTTTGGAACCTTGACGCAAAAGATCAGCAGATTCCCACAATTCCAATTCCAATTTTCTGATATTAATCATGAAGTAAGCCTCCATTTATTGGATTAGCATGTTTATACCTAATTTTCTTTAATTATACCTGTTTCACCAAAATATTTCCATATATAATAAAAAAGACCAAGTTTACCTCCTGCTTCAGCTCATTAGCTTATAGACATTTTACATGAAAATCAAAACTATTATACTGAACAGGTTGGCAATTAAATGCACTATTGCACTAACCCATGCATTATTGGTTTTTCATATTATTATCTCTTTTCCACCGTTTTCAAGCCTGTATAAAGATATAGAGCCTGAATCGTCTAAATGAATATACTCCGGGAGACACTCTACAGTTCCATACCAAAATCCATGCTTGTATTCACTGTAAAGATCGTATTTTGCAATATCCACATATTCACGCTGATTGTACTCAGAGACGGTTACATTCTCCAATCCGAAATCTACTGATGCTGATAGGCAATTGGTTCCATCAAACGGAATCGACATTGCAATTGCGTTTACAATTTTTACAGATGCTTGTGCAAAACTATTTATCCCAGACGTTTTGCGAATAACCTCTTTTCCATCTAACTCTATTACTAAATCGGTTTGGGTATCTGAAACCTTATCCGCATAAAACTTCATCTTTAAAAAAGCCCCTTGCTCAAGTAGGGTAATACTTTCGCCCCACCGCCAATCGTTTCCTTGCCTTAAATAAACGGTCCATTGGTTATATCCGGGATGGGTCTGGTCTTCAATGAACTGAAATCCGCCTTCTGCATTTCCTTTACCATCCGGAAAGTCAAATCCGAAATATACATATGGGCAATCGCCCTTCTGTCCTAGTTCTACCTTAGGAAGTAGAAAATCTCCTTGTATCCCATCAAAGCCAGTGAAGTCTAGCTGCCTCCTTAAAAATACTCCTGTTGTCCCGCCGTTGATGTTGTTTGGAGTAAAAGCTGGCGTCGCAGTTATTGTCTGTATGTCGCTATCCCAGTTGACATTATATTTATATGCCTCCAATACAGCCCGTAGAGGAAGATATGTCCGTCCATTCTTTAGGACTGCAGCGGTATCGATGGCGACTTCCTTTTGATTGACCCGAATGTAAGGTTTCCCAATGGGAATTACTACTTCTGTAGCCCCTTTTTTGGTAATTACCATCTGACTATTTGGGTTCCAGGTTACATCACAGCCGATTACTTCAAGGATAACTCGTAATGGTATCATTGTTCTATCTCGCTCATCAATATAAGCATATCCAGTCGATTCATTAAAAGTCACTGCCTTACCATCAACATTAAATGTAATCGGGGGAACAGCTTCACTAGTAATAGCAAAAGTCATACAGAACAAAAAAGTTAGAATAAACAATGTTCTTCTTCTCACCTTAATTACCCCCCTAACAGAATTCGTCCCTCTGTAAACTACAAATCAATTTCCAACAATAATGGTGTATGGTCTTGTCTGGGACCTGAATCAATCATTTCAGATTTAAGTATTTTATTTGCCAGACGATCACTTACTAGCCAGTAATCAATTCTCCAGCCAGAATTATTAATTTTACTTGTTTTAGCACGCTGAGGCCACCAAGAATACACACCTGTCACATTACCGTGCATATAGCGAAAGGTATCTGTAAACCCTTTGGCTAATAGATTTGTAAACCCTTGACGCTCTTCATCTGTAAAGCCAGCTGAACCACGGTTATTGTTAGGGTGGGCCAAGTCGATTTCTTGATGGGCGACGTTAAAATCACCTGT
>JAQUJQ010000206.1 GCA_028680875.1 Eubacteriales bacterium | reverse complement strand
CTTGGGTTTTTACTGATGGAAGCCTTTACCTTTTAGGATTGTCTCAAAAAAGTTTTTGTGTAGCGGTCGGAGCTGTGGCAATTTTAATATGTGTCAGTATAGCTCAATACAAAGGAATTGCTATACGGCAGCGTTTTAGCGAGCAGGGGTTGATTTTTAGATGGGTAGTTAGTCTGGGGTTGATTTTTACAATCATTATTTTCGGTATTTATGGACCCGGCTACAGTGAAAGTCAGTTTATATACTTCCAATTTTAGCGGAGTGAAATATGAAGAGCATTAAGCGTATCTTAGCAACTCTATGTTTTATTATAATTTTCGTTGTCATTTTTGGTAAGGCCAGTGACCTTTTGATGCACAAACAGGTAGAAGGCCGATGGAACATGACGGCTAAAGTAGCCGGTTTTTTTAACGAAGAACCGAATTGTTTCGACGTGCTCTTTTTCGGATCGAGTCATATGTATTGCTCTGTTGATCCCTCAGTTTTTAAAGAAGTAACCGGGCTTAATTCTTACGTTTTTGCTACACAGCAACAGCCTTTATGGATTACTTACCATTACATGGTGGAAGCTTTGAAAACCCAAACGCCACAGTTGATAGTGGTGGAAATTAATAAGATAAATGAACAAGAGGATTTTATGGACGAAGGCACAAACTATACTGCGATAGACCCGATTCGCTTATCAAAAAATAAAATTGATATGATTTATGAATCCGTCCCAAAGGGACAATATCGTTATTATATTTTTAACATTATGAAATATCATGAACGATGGGAAGAACTGGATGAATTGGATTACGTACGGGATTACGAAAGAGAAACGGATCCGGATAAGGGGTATGTACGGTTGACTTCTGCCTCCAACGAGATTGTGAGAGAAGATGTTACCGCTATTACCGAAGTAAAGGTAGGGGCGGAGAAGAGTATGCTTTATTTAAACAAAATTATAGATTTGGCACAAGAGGAGAATATTCGTTTGGTTTTACTTAAGGCCCCTTCCAATGCAACAGCAGAGGAAAAAATGTTTTATAATGGAGTGGCACGAGTCGCTGATGCCCGAGGGGTGGATTATGTTGATTATAACGATGATCAACTCTATAAAGAGGTAGGCTTGGATTTGATGACAGACTTCTATGATCAACGTCATTTAAATGAATCCGGTATGAAAAAGTTTGTAGACCACTTTGGCCGCATCCTTATAGGAGGGGATGATCATAATGTCGAAGATCAGTAAAATAATAATTATCTTTTTAGGAGATATCATATGTATTAATATTGCTTACATAGTTGCTTTTCTGCTTCGGTTTGAATTTAATATCGGCAACAGCATGTTTTGTGATTATTTCACAATTTATATGAATAGCATCATTTGGATTACCTTATTAAAATTAGTCGTATTTTATGCTTTCGGTTTATATAACAGCTTGTGGAGATATGCAGGAACAGAAGAGTTGGTAAAAGTATTTTTAGCATCTGTTTGTGCTTTAAGTGCAGTAATGGCCTATCTGTACTTTACTCAACAAACCATTCCCAGGGGGATCCAGCTAATTGCATTCTTATTAGATATTATTTTCATTGGAGGAACTCGTTTAGGGTATCGCTCTCTTCGAAATTTACACCGGCTTGGGAAATTCGACATATTACATAGAAAAAAGCTTCAAACAAAAGTTTTATTGATCGGAGCCGGAGATGCGGGTGCGAGTATGATCAAAGAGATCCGCCGGAACCCGAAAACAGGAAAAGATGTAGTAGCGGTTATTGATGATAACCCCGAAAAAATCGGTAAGCGTATTGTAGGCAAAAAAATTGTAGGAAACCGATGGGCAATAAAAAAAGCGGTAAAGAGATACAGGATCGATGAAATTATTATCGCAATTCCATCTGCAGGAAAAAACCAAACTCAAGAGATTATAGCCGAGTGTCAGAAAACAAAGTGCCGGCTTAAGATTTTACCTGCCTATATCGATTTAATTGATGGGAGGGTCAGCGTAAAAAAACTACGTGATGTGAATATCGAAGATTTGTTGGGCAGGGAACCTGTTAGTGTAAATATAAAAGCGATCAGTAATTATATTGAGGGGAAAATTGTCCTCGTTACAGGCGGCGGCGGTTCTATAGGCTCCGAGCTATGCAGGCAGATAGCAAAATTCAGCCCTCGTAAACTGATTGCATTGGATATTTATGAGAATTCTATATTTGAATTGGTTCACGAAATAAAAACTAACCATCCGGATCTGAAATTTGAAACGGTAATTGCTTCAGTAAGGGATAAAGAACGATTGGGGGAAATTTTTGGAAAATACCATCCTCATGTTGTATTTCATGCAGCAGCTCATAAGCATGTTCCTTTAATGGAAAAAAATCCAAAGGAGGCCGTTTTAAATAATATTATCGGCACAAAAAATATTATTGATCTATCTCATGATTATGTAGTTGAAAAGTTTGTCCTTATTTCTACCGATAAGGCGGTTAATCCCACTAATGTGATGGGTGCAACCAAACGTGTGGCAGAGATGCTCATGCAGGAAAAAAGTTATAAATCCCTTACCAGTTTTTCTGCAGTTAGATTTGGAAATGTATTGGATAGCAATGGAAGTGTATTGCCCCTTTTTCGTCGCCAGATTGAGCGGGGTGGGCCGGTAACCGTTACCCATGAGAATATTACTCGCTACTTTATGACCATTCCGGAGGCAGTTCAGTTAGTAGTTCAGGCCGGAGCCATGGCGGAAGGCGGTGAAATTTTCATTCTGGATATGGGTAATGCAGTTAAGATTATAGATTTGGCTGAAAAGGTTATCCGTTTATCCGGCTATGAGCCCCACGTGGATATTGAAATTTCAGTTATAGGGTTACGGCCCGGGGAAAAATTGTATGAGGAATTACTTTTGAGCGAAGAGGGTATTAAGAAAACAACTCACGACCACATTTTTGTAGGACATCCTGTCCCAGCCAGTGATGGCTTGTCTCGGCTGTTGGAGACCGGTGATGATGCCTTGGAGAAGTCCGCTGAGATAATTTGTAAAGGAACGGATTTGGATGTAAAGAATTGGATCAGCGACCTGGTGCCAAACTATAAGATAGATCAAATATTACATAGAGTTGACTTGTTTGATGCACCCTAACTATGCTATACTTTTTTTGGGTCTTTGGATTAACTGCAATCGTCAGGAGGCCGATATGATTAAAAAACCATTGGGTTTCAATTATTCTGATGTTCTGATCTCGGAGGATCAGCTTTTGTTATATAAATCCCGTCTTATTGAGGGACAGATGCGTTTGAACTCAGGAAAAGAAGATTTTACAGGATGGGTTCGTTTGCCGTTTACCTACGATAGTACAGAAGTGAAAAGGATTCAGGATGTAGCGGCAAAAATTCAACAGCAGTGTGATGCTTTTGTGCTTATTGGTATCGGCGGTTCTTATCTTGGCGCCCGATCTGCAATAGAGATATTAAAATCTTCCAAGTGTGATAAATTCCCGACTATTTACTATGGAGGTCATAATTTAAGCGGGACCTATCATGCTGAACTACTTGAGGAAATCAGAGATAAGGATTTCTGTCTTTGCGTCATCTCTAAATCCGGTACTA
>JAQUJQ010000205.1 GCA_028680875.1 Eubacteriales bacterium | reverse complement strand
TCAAATGAACCGATATTCATAACTAAAAACGGCTATGGCGATATGGTTATTATGAGTATGGAAACCTACGAAAAGAATCTGCTCCTAAAAGATGTGGGCAGCAAGTTTGATGCAGCAGAAAAACAAATTCGCGGAAGGAAAAGTGCTGGACGGGGACGCTTCCCTAAAGTGCATTAGACAAAAGTATGAACTGTAGCTTGTTTTTTGGAGGTAAGTACCAAGCAAGCCTATAATCGAGCCATGCTCGTATTCAAAAAGCACATATTATCATTTGGCTATCAGCTCGTATTTTAGTATAATGTCATTAGATAAGTTGGGCTCCAAGGCAAATAATTCAAAAATTATAAAAAGATTTTTGCACAGATTCTAAAAAAATGAGTACAATAATATCATTAATGAATGCATCACGAAACAAGGAGGGGTGTAAATGGCATCTTAATCATTCAGTAAGGATTGCACGCTAGACAGCAAGAAATCAGTGGAATCATTTGACAAAATGGTGGCCACTCCTGCTAGCAGTGTGAAAATAGACAGATCATTAACCTCACCTGACAAAGAAAGACGAGGTGAGGCTAAAT
Source organism: Eubacteriales bacterium (assembly GCA_028680875.1). Taxonomy (GTDB): domain Bacteria; phylum Bacillota; class Clostridia; order Peptostreptococcales; family Anaerovoracaceae; genus JAQUJQ01. The sequence goes on along the minus strand of JAQUJQ010000205.1, from coordinate 3,038 downwards.
TAAAACAAATGTTATCTCGTTAAGACGGCTGATAGAAATAAGTGATGAGCTTAGGGCTCAAGAACTTATTTCTACTTTTTTATGCCGAAAAGACAATGATATAGAGACTTTTCTAAAGGATAAAGCAATTGCCTTCGAAAAACTTGGCAAGAGCAGGACTTTCCTGGTTTATGATGAGGACGCTGAAGAGGAATTAAGGATATTAGGCTACTATACCTTGGCTCTACAGGTTCTAAGAATCCCGGAAAAACTCTCAAATCGACAAATCAAGGCGCTTGACGGTTTTAACGCCAAAATAAGTGGAGAAATAATCACCGAGTTACCGACTATTCTGATAGGGCAATTCGCGAAAAATGAGTTATACATAGGTTGTGGATTTTCCGGTAATGAGTTAATGCAATATTGTCTCAACACCCTACTTGATGGACAAATGCGTTTGGGCGGACGAATAGTCATGCTGGAGTGTAAGGATATACCCTACCTGATCGATTTTTATGGAGATTTTGGCTTTATCCGGCTTGATCGGGATTATGAGGAGGACGAACTAATTCAACTTATCCGGATTCTGAAAGAAGACGATTTGATTGAACCCAAACCTGGTAACTGAATTACCAATACATAGCCATTAAAAGCATCTGTTAAACACAGGTGCTTTTTTTAGGCTCATTTTCAGGAGGTGATCATAATAAAAATACCGATAATATCAAGATTATTAAACCCCCGAGCCAGTCCCAGGAATACCCTGTGGGGAAGCACCTACAGCTTTTTCTTCGGCGGCACCAGCAGCGGCAAAACCGTAAATGAAAGAACTGCCATGCAGACCACCGCTGTATATGCCTCCGTCAGAATCCTGGCTGAAACCATAGCCAGCCTGCCGCTAAACCTTTAAGGAATTAAAATGCTAAACCGATTAGGGAAAACATATAATTCGGGGGGGATGGATGCATTAATAGAAGCTTTGATAGATTTTGTACTAGAAGTGAGAGATGATATTAACAGAGATGAATTTATGGCAGCGTGGAAAGAGTTGGAGAAGGAGTTGTAACCGCTAAACTAAAATGGACAGAAAACAACAAATAAGAATGAACAGTATTTACCACAATCCTCCAAATTCGCAGATAAAAATAAATTTAAAGAAGTATTTCTTGACGAGTATGGTAATATTGCATGGGATATAGATGAAAATATTGATTCAAGTGTTCATTGGAACAATCGAATCGATCTATGTAAAGACTCTGTATATATGGATTCGATTCCTAAGGATAGTTAGGCCCGACCCCGGATTTATTGAATTGAATTCAATTAATTGAATTTATACGGAAGGATTTTCCCAAGGATGCTTCTATAGGAAGCTTAAATTTTGAATTCATAAGATTGGAGCGTTATAAATGAAAAATGTTTACCAGTTAAAAATAACCATAATGGATATCGAACCGCTAATCTGGAGGAGGCTGATAATTCCATCAAACATAACATTCTTCAAATTACATAAAATCATTCAGGCAGCTTTCGGTTGGCAGGATTATCATCTTTTTGCTTTTAAGCTGGACGATTGCGTTGTCGATATACCGGATCCGGAATTTGATGATATGTATGAGGTGCCTGAGAAAAATGCCAGGAGAGTAAAAATCGATGAATATATGATAGCTGGTACGAGTTTTATTTATCAGTACGATTTTGGTGACAACTGGGAGCACGAAGTCATTGTTGAAAAGATTACCGAAGCCGAAGAAGACGAACATTATCCTGTTTGTACGGATGGGGAAAGGCATCGACCACCGGAAGATGTGGGTGGAACCGGGGGGTATGAGTCATTTCTTGAAGCTATAAGTGATAAGAATCATGAAGAATATAGCGATATGCTGGCGTGGGCCGAGAAGGATACTGACGGCAGAAAATTTGATCCTGAGTATTTCTATATTAATGAAGTCAATCGAGCCTTAATCAAAATTAAACGTTAATGGCTGAATTAATATGCTGTTGCTTAAGGAGAAAAACCAATGACCAAACCATCATTTGACAAATTTGCTGCCATGCTTGATCAAACCGTAGATAGCATTCCGCCCCATTTCCTTTGCGACTTGACCGGCGGTTTTAACTTACGGAAGGGTAAAAAGCGGGAAGGCGATTATTATATATTGGGTGAGTATATTGAGGACGGAATAGGTGGCTGTTTTATTGTGTTTTATTACGGCTCTTTTGTGGAGCTGTTGGAAGATGAGCCCGATGATTGCTGGGAAGCGGAGATTATTGATACGGTGCTGCACGAAATGCAACATCACCTGGAGTCGCAAGCTGGCCGGGACGATTTGGCTCAAAAGGAGATGCAGGAATTGGTTGATCTGTTGGTGGGAAACTAATAAGGAGCTATCGGGTTACAGTATCTGTTCCCGATTAAAGCAACTTATTATATAAGAGGCAACGAGCCGACAACCCTGACCATGCATATCAAAACCCTGAATCGCCGGGGTGAAGTCATTGCCGATACCGCAGCCGGGGAAGCTGCCCTGGGTGGGTTGTATGTAGATAGCATATACCGGAATCTATTACCATAGTCAAATTTAGCTAGCTGGAAGGAGTGCCGGTATTATTTCCAGCCATACTGACACGTCTGAAAGGATTTTTACCAGACCTTCCAGAACATGTTCATAATATAGTAGAGTTATAGATAAGGGTACATATTTAACTTATCTGGAGGGTTAGGATGGAATTTACCGGTCTCGCCTGGAAGCTGGCGGATATTATATTTATCATTAATATATTTCTGGTGCTTATAGTAGTAATCTTTGAGCGCCGCAATCCGGTTGCTACTTTATCCTGGATTTTATTACTGGTGTTTGTACCTTTGCTAGGTTTTTTGATGTATATATTTCTGGGGCAGAACCTGCAGCGCAAAAAAATATTTTATTTAAAAGAAGAGGAAGAGCATGAACTCTTAAGCTTACTGGCGGGGCAAGACGTCAGCCTGCGCAAAAACAGCCTCCATTTCAATGACCCGCGTACCAGGGAATATCTAGACCTGGTCTATCTGCAGATGG
>JAQUJQ010000204.1 GCA_028680875.1 Eubacteriales bacterium | reverse complement strand
TGGAAAGCATGAAAGATAAAGTAGTAATTATTACAGGCGGATCAGGCGGTATGGGAAAAGCATGCGCTAAAAAATTCTTAGAAGACGGTTCCATCGTATACATTGCAGATATTAACAAAGATAATTTAAGCAAGACTGTTGATGAACTAAGTGTACTTGGTGAAATTCATTCTGTCATAACTGATGTAACAAAGATTTCTGATATTGAGAATTTAATTAGTACTGTTGTAAAAAACTCCGGAAAAATTGACGTATTAGTCAACGGCGCAGGAGTATGGGTTGAAGGAAATACCGATGAGATGACAGAGAAAATGTGGGATTGGACAATAGATGTCAACTTAAAGGGGACCTTCTTTATGTGTAGTAAGGCAATTCCCGAATTGGAGAAAACGAAAGGCTGTATCGTAAATATCAGCTCCGACGCAGGGATAGGCGGTAATCCGGGTAACTCTATTTACAATGCTTCTAAAGGTGGTATAACCTTGATAACAAAATCTTTGGGATTGGAATTGGCTCCCCGTCAAATTCGTGTCAATGCAGTTGCTCCTGCAGATGTTATGTCTCCTATGTTGGAATACCAGGCAAATACATATGGCGGTGGGGATCCGGAAGGATACTATAACTCTTTGCTTAGCAAATATCCCCAACAACCTCATGCCAGGTTTATTAAGGTTGAGGAAATTGCAGAATGTGTATATTTCTTAGCCAATCCTGCGGTATGGCCAATTACTGCAACTACTTTATCGATTGATTGTGGTTTAACAGCAGGATACTAATAGTTTTTAAGATAGAAAAGAGGAATTAATTATGGATAAAAAACCATTTGTACATCCTTATATTCCAAATTCTGTTCCGGAAGTAAAAGAATCATTGATGAAAGCGGTCAACATTAAGGAAATTGACGAACTTTATAGTGAAATTCCAGATCATTTAAGATTTAAAGGCAAAATGAATCTACCGGAACCTATTCCATCTGAATATGAGTTAAAAAGATATGTTAATGAAATCTTAAATAAAAATACAACATGTGATGATTATCTTAGTTTTCTGGGGGCCGGTTGCTGGCAACATTATGTCCCGGCAGTAGTGGATGAAATATTAGGACGTGCCGAATTTTTAACTGCATACAGTGGTGCAGAATATTGCGATTTAGGGAAATGGCAAGCCCGATATGAATCACACAGTCTCTTAGGTGAATTATTAAACTTTGATGTTGTGGCGGAATCCATTTATGATTGGGGGACGGCAGCAGGTTTTGCTATTCGTATGGCATCCCGAATAACGGGAAGAAATGAAGTGTTGCTTCCTGCCACTATTGCTCCGGAAAGATTGAAGGTGATTAAAACCCTATGTCAGCCGGAAGTGATGGAAAATTCTATAAAAATAAAGATGGTAGATTATAATCCGGTTAGTGGTTTGATGAATCTTGAGGATTTAAAAAACAAAATTACAAATAATACAGCAGCTGTATACTTTGAAAATCCTTCTTATCTTGGGTTTGTTGAATACCAGGCTGAAGAAATCTGCAATATTGTAAAGGAACAGGGAGCTCTATCCATTGTAGGTGTTGATCCAATTTCACTGGGTGTTATTGCTCCACCTGCAGATTACAGTGCCGATATAGCATGCGGTGAATTGCAGCCTTTAGGGATTCATATGCACTGTGGCGGCGGTGTAGCGGGATTTATGGCATTTCGGGATGATGATATCTATATATCAGAGTGCCCCATGCTGATTTACAGCTTAGTTCCTACAAAAGAAGAAGGTCAATTTGCATTTACAGAGATTCGTTCTGAAAGAACATCTTATGCAGCAAGAGACAAGGCCAAAGATTGGGTTGGTACAGCTTCTGGTTTATGGACTTTTGGAGCTGGTGTATATTTAGCTCTAATGGGACCACAAGGAATGAAGGAGATTGGAGAAACCATTATTCAAAATGCAAATTATGCAAGAAAAGAAATTGGTAAAATTGAAGGAGTAAAGATCCTTCTGGATAATGCATTCAAAGAATTTGTGGTTAACTTTGACGGAGTAGGAAAAACTGTTGCACAGATTAACGAAGCATTAGAGGCTTATAAGATTTTTGGCGGAAAAGACTTAAGCAGTGAGTTCCATGATCTTGGAAACAGCGCTTTGTACTGTGTGACAGAAATACATACAAAGAAAGATATCGATCGACTTCAAAATGCTCTGAAGGAGGTATTAAAACAATGAATCGTGTAAAATTAAGAAAATACCATTCTGCAGCATGGGATGAACCGATTATTTTAACGAGAGGAACGAAAGGTGAAAGGGGTATTATCCCACCACAACCGGATCCGGAAATAACCAAATACGTTGGTACAGCTGAGACGATACTCCCCTCCAATATTAAACGGAAAACAGATATAGGTTTACCGGAGATTTCTCAATATCACGTGCTACAGCATTATTTGAGACTATCCCAACAAACAATGGGTATGGATTTAGGCATGGATATTGGTGAGGGAACCTGTACTATGAAATACAGCCCAAAAGTGCATGAACAATTAGCAAAAAGAATTGCTGAAATTCATCCTCTCGAGCCGGATGCACACTTACAAGGTATTTTGGAAATCGCTTATAAATTAGAACAGTTTCTAAAAGAAATATCCGGTATGGAAAAATTTAGCTTCCAACCGGGGGGCGGTGCTCATGCAACTTATACTAACGCTTGTTTACTACGAAAATACCACGAAGAACGCGGAGAGCTTGCACAGCGGGATGAAGTGATTACTACGATTTTTTCACATCCTTGTGATGCAGCTACTCCGTCTACGGCAGGTTTTAAAGTCATAACGTTGATGCCGGACGAAAATGGATATCCGGATTTAGATGCATTGAAATCCATTGTTTCTGAAAGAACAGCCGGAATTATGTTTACTAATCCGGAGGATACAGGAATCTTTAACCCCAGAGTGGCTGAATATGTAAAAACTGTGCATGATGCAGGAGGACTTTGTTTTTATGATCAGGCCAATGCAAATGGCATCCTGGGTGTTGCAAGGGCTTTTGATGCCGGGTTTGACGCATGCCATTTCAATCTACACAAAACATTTTCCACTCCTCACGGAAGTGAAGGCCCTGCGTCGGGAGCTTATGGCGTTCGGAAAGAATTGGCGAAATACTTACCTTCTCCCACAGTTGAATTCGATGGTGAAAATTATTATTTTGATTACGACAGACCGGATAGCATCGGTAAGGTAAGAGACTTTTTTGGTAACTTGGAATGTATCGTAAAAGCATACGCATGGATTATGAGTATGGGTGCAGAAGGATTGAAAATGGTTTCTGCCATCTCTGTTTTAAACAACAACTACTTAGACAAATTATTATTGGAAATTAAAGGTGTCAGCCGTCCTTACGCAGAAGGCAAGAGAAGGATGGAGCAGGCAAGATACAGTTTGGGAAAACTACAAGAAGATACAGGAGTAGGCACGGAAGCAGTACGGTATAGACTAAGTGATTACGGTGTTCAAGGATACTGGATGAGCCATCATCCCTGGATCATACCGGAGCCTTTTACTCCGGAACCTTGTGAGACTTATTCAAAAGAAGACATTGAATACTGGGTTGCCGCATTGCGACAGGTAGTAGAAGAAGCTTACCA
>JAQUJQ010000203.1 GCA_028680875.1 Eubacteriales bacterium | reverse complement strand
TGCAGGAAGGCTTAAAGAACATAACTCCCCAAGCATTAAATGAATATATAGGCATTTCGTTTACCGATGTATTAAAAGAAATTCATTTTGCAAACAGTAAAGAATATGTGTTTACATCGTTAGAACAGAATCAGATAAAGCTTACAGAAGAGCAAACATCAAAAGGTATTTTCTATATTGAAGATGGCCTTTGGTCTTTCCGTTATGGGGAAGGAGCAAATGATCGGATAAAAGGAGTTTTGCAGGTGGAGGCATTGACGTAAAGCATTGAAAAGATGGCGTCAGTAAAAAGGTGTTTAAAAATGAAAACAAAATTACTATGGTTTATAGCAGGGCTCATATTAGGAAGTTGTTTAATTATGGCACTGGCTTATACCTTTGGTTGCTTTGAAAATATTGAAAAAAAATTATACATAGAAGGGGATGTCGGTAAAAATGTGCAGGTGAAGGCATGGTCGGATTGGGATAAAAAAGAATCAATAAATAACAATGGTATCAAATTTCAAACAATACAATTGGCAAGCGTTTTGAAGGATGCAGACATACTGGGCGACTTAAAAAGCGTATACTTCGTCGCTCATGACGGTTTTACATCTGTAATGGATGCTGCGGATATCTCAGAATGTTATTTAACCTATGATAAAGAAACCGGCTGGTCCGTAGTGACACCAAAACATCCTATCAGTACCAATGCAAAGGATCTTGAAAAAATTATTCTGATATCAGACGGCGATGACTGTAAAATACTGACTATCGTTGATAAAGATGATGATAGTCACAGTTTTTCCCCGGGGCAGATATTAACCGGCCCCATTACAGCCTACCCGGATTTTGAGGGAAGTGCGATGACTGAATCGGATGGAAAGGAATATTCTTCTCTTATCTATACCAAAAGCTACGGATTTTCTTTAAGCGACTTGGTACCTATTGATTCAACAGACTATCTGCTGCTTAAAACAAAAGCAAACACTGAGCATTTCCTCCCGGATACCGGCCACTTTACTATAAATGACCTCACGATTAACTATGTTGATGAGAAAGGAGAGGTTTATGAACAGGTCCTGCAAGTTGAAGTCCATCCTTTTATCGCCCTTGAGGAATAAAAACAATAGAAGAATCTTAACCTCCCTGATCTTAACGGTTGCCATGCTGCTGTCCTTTTCAGGCGTTGCTTTGGGAGCGGAAAATAACAGGCCGGATCAGATAATTCTTTCATGGACAGAGGATACTGCAACAACCCAGACTATTAGCTGGCGCGCCCCCGTGGATCAGGCGGAAAGCTGGGTGCAATACAAGGTGTTAGACGGAAATGACGATTTCCAAGAAGCTACACTGATCAGTGGAGAAAGGAGCGAGCTTTCTCCGGGGTATTATCATTATGAAGCCACCATCAGGGATCTTTCTCCTGAAGAACTATATACCTACAGAGTGGGTAGTCCGAACGCATGGGGGGATTGTTCATCTTTTCATACAGGAAATCATGGCAAAGAGGCATTTACATTTATGTATATGGGAGACGTACAAAACAGCCATGAGAACTGGGGTGCAATGCTCCAAATGGCATATGAAGAAAACCCTGATGAAATTGCTTTTGCTTTGATGGGCGGCGATATGGTTAACGAAGGTACCATGGCGAATCAATGGGCAAGCTTTTTAGAACAGGCTACTGGGGTGTTTCGTCAAATACCGGTTATGACAACCATCGGCAATCATGAAGTTGGAACCTACAGCTTAACTCCCGGAAGAAAACCGCTTTTATATCTTAAAACCTTTGCTCTTCCCCTTAATGGTCCAAAGGGATTTGAAGAAGAGTTCTATTCCTTTGACTACGGTAATTGTCATTTCGTTGTTTTAAGCAGTAATTATATGAATGCTAATGAAAGCTTTGAAACAGAGACGGATGCAATAAAAGTGCAGACCTGGCTGACCAATGACCTGGATGCCAACGATAAGAAGTGGACTTTTGCCCTCTTTCACCATCCTGCCTATCCGGTAGTCAGTGACAGTTGCGCAGAACCCATACGGAAAAACTGGATTCCGATATTGGAATCCGGGGGTGTAGATGTAGTTTTCTGTGGGCATCAGCATGTGTACATGAGAACGAAACCAATTAAAAACGGACTGGTGGATGACAGCGGAATTGTTTATATCATGGGAAACTCCGGTGAAAAGTTTTACCCCGCCGGTCCGGGATACAGCTATATCGAAGTGGAAAAGGCCGACATTAGCAATTATCAGGTCATAAACGTAAAAGAAAATGAGATAGAAGTAATCACTTACGATAATACCGGGAAAGTTATTGATTATTGGGGAAAGGCAACTGCAAATTCTAAGAGTAATCAAATACAAATAAAAGGAGAGGTAAACATCGCTCCTTATTGCTATAAAGAAGGTTATACGTCAATCTCCTTAGAGAATACTGTTTTCCCTTTGGGAAAAAACCGGGCAACCCTTCAGTTACATGGTAAGACTTATAATCTCTATAAGGCAAATGATCCCGAGAACCGCAATCGGCTGGTTGGACTTGTCCCCATTGCTTATGAGGAACTTGAAGGCAACGCTGTGGCGTATGTTTTGGCAAACCTTAACTGTACAGAACAGGGATCGCTGGAATTTACCTATGGGGATGTTTACGGAAATGACGGAAAGATTGATGTGAGCGATATTGTAAAAACCATACATATTATTAAATCCCAAAGCTTTATATCAGAAGACCCCATCTATTATTCTCTAGATGTAAATGGTGATAATCAAATAAACTCATCGGACGTAAATGAAATGATAAATAAATATCTGCATCAAAATGAATTTACGGTTTGGAAGTAAACCTTTCAGAGCGGTGAAATTAAAGGAGGGATACAATATAAACCTTATAAACCTTTATGAATTACATTGTGGAAAATAAACAAAGGAGGAAAAACAAATGCAAATTACTAAAAATACTAGTAATTTAAAACGGGCTACCAGTATCATGCTTGTATTCATGCTTATTTTCAGCATGTTTATAGTTGCTGATACAGAGAAAGCTTTTGGGAAAACGTTGGAATCTGCCGCAGCAGAAAATGTGTTTTTCTATGTAAAGAATAACGATAACAAGAATGTTTTGCTGAAGGTGATGACTCTTGAGGAATTGACAACAAATCTTGTGCATAATAACCCCACAACTAACGAAAATTATTATTATTCCTATACGGATAACCTGCCTACTACAGGATATGCGGAAGCAAGAGGGTTTACCCTGATGGAATTATTGGATTATGTAAAAAGCAAGACTGCTGTAACAGGCACTGCTTCCATCACATATACAGGTAATGATACGATGAGGTTTATGGCAACGGATTCATTCGGTAGATATAGCCGCAATCACAAATATTGTGATTTATACGGTATTGATCGTTATTATTTCCCGGAATTGTACAATTATTGGAATTCTGAAAAATGGGAAACAGAGTATGGTTCTGCAGATAATGCTTATGACACAAATCCGTCAGATCCAAAGTACCATGAAAACGGGAAAGATACTGTTTTTATAAGCGGCGAGAAAACGGATCCAATTTTAGCGACCACCTCGGAATCCGGAAGAACTATCTCAGACTTGGTGAATAATATTAATGCTAATAAAGGCGCTATTACCGGATGCCTTGTCAA
>JAQUJQ010000202.1 GCA_028680875.1 Eubacteriales bacterium | reverse complement strand
CGGTTACAATATTAACAGGAAGCGTGTAAGGCGCCTTATGAGGCTTATGGACATTATGGCGCTATTTCCGGGTCCTAACCTAAGTAAACGCTATCGTGCTCAGTATGTGCGGCCTTATCTTCTACGCAATCTAGTCATTGACTGCCCCGATCAGGTCTGGGGTATAGACATCACCTATCTTCCCTTTCGCAAAGGCTTTTTGTACCTATTTGTCATCATTGATTGGTTTACCCGTGAAATTGTGGATTACGAAATCAGTTATAGTTTAGAAAAAGAGTTTGTTCTACGCTGCCTCAGACGTGCTCTATGTCAGTGCAAGCCGGAATTAATCAATTCAGATCAGGGCAGCCATTTTACCTGCAAGGCTTATTTGGAGTTGCTAGAAAGTTACCAAGTAAAAATCTCTATGGATGGAAAAGGCCAGGCCCTTGATAACGCCCGCACTGAAAGGTTTTTCCGTAGCTTGAAATATGACGATATATATATCAAAGAATATACAACACCAAAGGAGATGATTGCCGGTGTCAATAAATATATCCACGATTACAACATAGTTCGCCCCCATGCCTCGCTAGGTGGTTTGACTCCCTATGTTTTCCACCAGCAGCACGAAAAACGGCCTGCAGCTTAATGAATAGGAGATATTCAGGTAATTCTTAAAACTGCGTCTTGATACAGAATTCTGCTATTAGACTGGGCTCCAAAATATTGGGTAGGTAAGGTCTTGCTCCTTAAGACCGTCGCAAGACCCCTTCCTATTATTTTCTTGGCAGGCTCGTCAAGGTCAGGTTGTATTTTCCAGCAAAAACCGCCGGAAAATCTCCACCTTTCCCTTGATTTCGCTGATATACCACGCAAATTTATAATGTCAAATAACTTGAAAGGAGGTATTCGGATAATTTTAAAAATCGTGTCTTGACAATAGGGGGCACTTTAGGGAAAGCCAGCTACATGGGGAAGGGGTTAACAAATATATGCACCCTGCAAAGGAAACATTATCCGGACATGCAGGACTGGAGGAAGTAATGCAAACCTCACTGCGGGAATAGCAAGGAAGGCAAAACAGGATACGAAGTATCAATTTGGGAATCTGTATGGAATGTTGGACAAAAACGCTTTGTACATAGCATGGAAAGAAATCAATAAAAAAGCAGCTGCAGGAGTGGACGAGGTTACAGCAAAGGAGTACAAAAGTAATCTAGATCAAAATCTTAGCCAGTTGCTGGAAAAGCCCAAAGAGAAAAAATACAAAGCAAAATTGGTTAGAAGGGTTAATATACCAAAGAGCAACGGAAAAACGAGACGGTTGGGGGATACCTGCAATACAAGATAAAATACTGCAAAAAGCAGTAGCAAACATACTAGAAGCAATATATGAGCAGGATTTCCTAAAATGTAGCTACGGTTACAGACCACGAGTTGGAGCACAAAAGGCAGTGAAAGAACTGACGAAAGAAGTACAGGGAAAATACAGTTACATAGTAGAAGCAGATATAAAGGGATTCTTCAACAACATAGACCACAACTGGCTAATGGAAATGCTTAAATTAAGAATAAAAGATAAAGCATTTTTGGGCTTAATAAAGAAATGGCTCAAAGCCGGAGTTTTAGAACCTAATGGGGAAGTAATACATCCAATAACGGGTAGTCCGCAGGGTTCTATAGTTAGTCCAGTTCTGGCAAATATATATCTGCACTGTGTTCTAGATTTATGGTTTGAGAAAGTAGTAAAGCCTCGAAGTGAAGGTGAAGCATATATTTGTCGTTATGCAGATGATTTTATCTGTGCATTCAGGTATAAGGGTGATGCAAAAACCAGCTTCGAATTCCTAGGATTTGAGTTTCGATGGAGAGTATCAAATAAAGGAAAAGACATAATAGTAAGAAGTATAAGCCGAAGCAAACTAAGGAAATCCATACTTGCTTTCAAAGAGTGGTGTAAGGAAAATCGAAACTGCAGAATTGCAAAGATAATAGATATGCTAAATGCTAAATTAAGAGGATATTTTAACTACTATGGAGTAATTGGAAATAGTAAAAGCTTATACCAGTTCTATAGCGTTATTAGGAAAATACTGTACAAATGGCTAAACCGTAGAAGCCAGAGAAAAAGCTTCAACTGGAGAGAGTTTAATAAAAAGATGCAGTGGTATGGGTTATTAAAACCTAGAATAACCGAAAAAGATGACAAACAGATGACACTTAAAGAATGTTTTGCGTGATTACGGAAGCGAATATATTTGAAGAGCCTGGTGCGGTAATTCTGCACGCCGGGATTTGTGCGGGGTGCATCGGGTAACCGACGCGTCTACCGTGACTATGACATATGCCAACGTGGGTATTCAGTATTTTGATTATGAAAGGGGCGATAATTGTATGAAATTAAAAAGGAAAAAAATATTTAAGTACATTGAATGGTCTATTGTAGTTGTATTAATAATATATGCATGTATTATGATTTTCCCTCAAATATTTTTTGATAAAGATATAAACTATCAAAACTTTACTGTACATTATAATGGGGAGATAGATAACAAAAATGTTTTTTCTATATTAGATGAAGTACATAATAGTATTCAAAAACTTGATTCTTATGGTAATGGTTTAAAGGTTGATGTGTTTATTTGCAATAACTTTAACTTATATAGAATATTTGCGCCATCATCACCTGATTCCTTTGCTATAAATACTCCTGTTGGTAATAAAATTATTTATGCTAAAGTTGATTTAAAAAATGATATGGTGTACACAAACAAAGGTAATACATCATCATTTAGTAAAACATTAGTACATGAAATAACACATACTATATTTAGGAAAGAGTTTGGTGCTATACAAACATGGTTTAGTCCATTTATTAACACTAGAGTTGATATTTTAGGAATCACATTGGTGCCGAAATGGAAAAGTGAAGGATATGCGGAATATATTGCCAAACATAGTTCGTTTGATATTGATGAAGGCATTTCATTATTTGTTAATAATAAAAATATCGATTCAGAGTCATATCGATATTTTACATATAGGTTGTATATGACATATTTACTTGATGTAAAGGATGAAACCATTGAAGAGATAGTCCAAAATAAATACAATTTAGAAAATTTGAGAAAAGAAATTATTAAAGCAATAAATGAAAATATGTTAATAATAAAAGAATAGATTTGGCATACGTCAGATAATAATTAGAGATTTATGTTGTTCGATAAACCCACAAAAAAATGCCCGCTACGTTTGTACGAAGCAGAGCATTTCAAAAAAATACAGGTAACCAGAACATCAAAAATCTCATGTTGTACTGAACCGTTTGCAGCTGGAACTATGGGAAATCAAACTTCTTTTCTTACCACAATTCAGCAGAAAGCAGAATAAGATATGGTACATAACACCGATATTAGTATAATAAAACAGTAGGAACAGTAAAAGAAAACATACTTTCCCCCTCCCCCAAAACAGGCCTTTTCAAAAAGTATATTAAATTAACCATGCACTAAGGACTATGCGATTCCTTGTTTAACAAATGGATAAAAATCATAAGTGTCTAATTTTTGTAAACCCGGAAGGAAGAACGTGAAGTAGAAACCTTCTTGTAAACTCCTCTGTTTTAAGGGTCATTAACTTAACCTTGTTCTGCTCTTTATAATCCTTCCACTTGAAAGTAAC
>JAQUJQ010000201.1 GCA_028680875.1 Eubacteriales bacterium | reverse complement strand
CAGCCGCCATGGTACCGGAGCCGCCGAAAAAATCTGCACAGAGGTCTCCTTCCCCGGTACAGCTTTCCAAAATACGTTCTATCAAAGCCTCCGGTTTTTGAGTTACATATCCGGTCCGTTCTGCCGATGTTCTGCCAACCATATCCAACTGCCATACGTCTTTGCGATTAACCATAGTATACCACCCCTGCTCATCCCTGAATTCTTTCACCCCTTTAAACCGATACGGTTTAAAGCCTCGGTTATAGGACTTTTCCTTCCGGGCTGCGAAGTAATAACTTGAAGACTTAGCATAAAATAATAGGGTATCGTGCTTTTTTGCGAAACACCTCTTACTTGCACCCCCCGATTTATAATGCCATATTACTTCGTTAATAAAATTCTTTTCACCGAATATCTCATCCAGAATCAGCTTTACATAATGAACTGCATGCCAGTCCAAATGAACCCAAAGAGATCCTTCTTTAGCTAGTAGGTCCTTCATAAGTAGTAACCGAGGAACCAGCATTTTCAAATACTCTTCCATTCCCTTTTCCCAGGTATCTTGATATGCCTTTTGTTTTATAGTGGGAATCCGGCTAATATTATCTGTTTTAAGTTTGATCTCCATTCCATAATTACTTTTCGTAAAGAATGGGGGATCAATGTAGATGAGATTAAGGCTTTCTTTAAGCCCCTTTTCAACCATAAGATATTTCATGAAGGAAATGTTATCTCCTCTGGCTAGAATATTAAATATATTAGAACTGTTTTCCGGTACCGTTCCAACCATTTCGGTTAATTCAAAAGCAGAGCATTCGGTAGAAGAAAGGATTGCCTCATAGGCCCGTCTTCCTTCCTCCATTATTAACGGAAGTTTCATAATCATACTCATCTACATTCTCCCTCCTTTACCTTAAAACAGGGATCAAATCTTTTCTTCCTGCTTTTTCTAAAGCTTCCCTTACCAATTTATGATTCTCTCGCTTATTAAAATGAAGTAGAGCTCGCTGCATCTGCTTTTCCTTTATATCTTTAGCTACATAAACCTGTTCCCCTGTCAAAGGATCCAGACCGGTATAATACATACATGTTGAAAGAGTCCCTGGTGTAGGATAAAAATCCTGTACCTGATCCGGTACAAATCCACTCTTTTTCAGGAAAAGGGCCAGTTCAACGGCATCTTCCAATGTGGATCCCGGATGGGAAGAAATCAGATAGGGTATAAGATATTGTTTCTTCCCCAGATTCTCATTCACCTTTTTGTATTGTTTACTGAATGCAAGAAAGACTTTCTTAGGAGGCTTTCTCATCTTTGCTAAAACCTGTGGAGAAATGTGTTCCGGTGCAACCTTTAGTGTGCCACTTATATGGTATTTACAAACCTCTTCCAGGAATTCATTATTTTTATCAGCCATAACATAATCATAGCGAATACCGGACCGGATAAAAACCTTCTTTACCTTTGGAAGCTTTCGCACACTGCGAAGAATCTCTAAATAACCCTTGTGGTCGATTTCCAACTGCTTACAGGGCTGTGGATAAAGACATTCTTTGTCTTTACATACTCCGTACTTTTGCTGTTTTTTACAGGCTGGTCCTCGAAAATTCGCTGTTGGTCCTCCAATATCATGAATATAGCCTTTGAAATCCGGTCTTTCTGTCAAGACTTTTGCTTCTTTTATAATAGATTCCTTACTTCTCCCCCTGACCTCCCTTCCCTGATGGTAGGTCAAAGCACAGAAGGCACAGCCACCAAAGCAACCACGGTTAGCTGTAATGCTAAATTTTATTTCCTCAATGGCAGGAACACCGCCAAGAGCCTGATATTCAGGATGCTCATTTCTCATAAATGGCAACCTATATATATCATCCAGCTCCATGGTATCCAAAGGTTCCATGGGAGGATTTACCACTACCCAGCGGTTTTCATCATAGGACTCTACCAAAGTCTTTCCATTGATCCAATCCTGATTTTGATATTGGATGCGGAAGCTTTCCCCATATTGTCTTTTTGATCGCAAAATTTCCTCATAAGAAGGTAGAATCTCTACGTAATCGGAAGGTTCCGGCCGTATATTGGTTGAAAAGGCTGTCCCTTTTATCCATGTAATATGTTCCATTTTAATTCCGCTGTCCAGAGCCTCTGCTACTGCCACTATTCCCCGTTCACCCATACCGTAGAGTAATAGGTCCGCTTTGGAATCCAACAAAATGGAACGACGCAGCTTATCTTCCCAGTAATCATAATGAGTCAGCCGCCGTAGACTAGCCTCAAGGCCGCCTATAATAACAGGTACACCCTTATAGGCCTCTCTGGCCCGGTTGCTGTATACGATGACAGCCCGATCAGGCCGGTATCCCGTCTTTCCACCCGGAGAATAACTGTCCTTCTTCCTCCTTCGTTTAAATACGGAATAATGATTAACCATTGAATCAACATTTCCGGAAGTGATTAAATAAGCCAATCTGGGTTTCCCGAAACGGCGAAAATCTTTGGCGCTTTGCCAATCCGGCTGAGCCAGGATAGCCACCCGGTAACCTCGGCTTTCTAAAACACGGCTGATAATGGCATGGCCAAAAGAAGGATGATCTACATAGGCATCCCCTGTGATCAGTACAAAATCTGGCTGTTCCCAGCCCTGTGCCTCGATCTCTTCTTTTGTAACAGGCAAAAATGCCATTTTATCTACTCCCTTTTTCATAAGGAACCGCTATCGCTTTGGGTGCCTGAGAAGACTTGGAGCTAAAAGCCAGTACAATCAGGGTTGCAATAAAGGGAACCATTTTGTATATATCGCTTGGTATTGAAGATGTAGCTAAAAATGGAATAACCGAATAAGCGGAAGCGATGGTCTTCATTAAACCAAAAAAGAATGCAGCAAATAAAACACGTAAAGGCTTCCACTGGCCGAAAATCATTACAGCCAAAGCTAAAAATCCGTAACCCGATACAGTGGCATTAAACTGGGTTGAAGTCGGCACCACAAAAACCAGTCCCCCCAAACCAGCTAAAGCTCCTGATATAATGATTCCTGCATATCGCATTCGATATACATTGATACCCACAGAATCTGCAGCATGAGGGTGCTCACCACAGGCCCGAAGCCTTAAACCGAAACGGGTTCGATATAAAACGATTACAGATATGACCAGAATGATAATACCGATGTAGGTGGTAATGTATGCATTCCGGAAAAACAACCCGCCTATAATAGGAATATCACCCAATACCGGTACGGATTGAATGCGAAACGTATTAAGAAAGGTAATTTGTTGTACTCCTCTGTCCTGGATCATACGAGCAACATAAATAGCAAAAGCCGGTGCGAACATATTGAGTGCCGTACCACTGATTATTTGATCTGCCTTCATGTTAATCGAAGCATAACAATGAGGCAATGAGAAAATCATACCCGTAACCACCGCAATGACAATTGCAACTATAAGCAATGTTTGTCCACTCATCGTATTTCCCATCTTATTGATGAACAAAATACTGGTAAACGCCCCCATGATCATCATCCCATCCAATGCGATATTGGTTACCCCTCCCCGTTCCGTGAACACTCCTCCCAATGCTACTATCAACAAGGGAATAGAGAAAAACATGGTTTGTTGAACAACTAAAAACAAAATATTCATGAATTTTCTCCTTTTCTCCACTTGAGTAATTTGGGAAGCA
>JAQUJQ010000200.1 GCA_028680875.1 Eubacteriales bacterium | reverse complement strand
CCCTTGTTTTC
Source organism: Eubacteriales bacterium (assembly GCA_028680875.1). Taxonomy (GTDB): domain Bacteria; phylum Bacillota; class Clostridia; order Peptostreptococcales; family Anaerovoracaceae; genus JAQUJQ01. The sequence continues at coordinate 3,684 of JAQUJQ010000200.1, read as the reverse complement.
AGTAAGCCGAAAAGATTCAATCATAGGGTCTTCCCAAATAAAATATAATAGTAGCATTGTAGAAAAAAATAATGCTACTATTAACAGGTTTTTCATTCCTTCGAAATATTTCGGCTTTCCCATGGTACTTTGCCGCCTTTAGTTTCCAAAGATGCTCTTCAGCAAACTTTGTACCCAATGAAGGGCTCCTGTTTGCTGTGTTCCAAATATTGCACTGCCGGTCTTGGACTCGCTGTCTTTTTCCATTACTACAACTCTGATACTCGAAGAAGCTGTTACTTCTTTTGATCCATTCAAGGTCTCTACCTTGATTCGATATACTCCCGGCGTAACATTGCTGAATTGCTTATTATAAAATTGCAAATTACCGGTACCTTCGAAGGTTTCCGGGGTCATAAGCGACACACTGTGAATCGTCTTTCCGTTTAGGCTTTCTTTGGTTGCTGTTGTTGGATCAATAGAAACCAGCGTATCTCCCACCTTTTGCTTTTCTTCATAAACAAATACTTTGATGTTCTTTGGTGCTGTCATCTTTATGGAAACGAGAAGATTACTACCGTATACGGTCTGTGAAGGACTAACGATGGTTACTGCCGGATCAGATGCGGCACTGGCATAAGTTGTGCTACATAGCAGAACCAGAATAACAATCAATGCCATAACCCGTTTTTTCACTTAAATCTCCTCCTTTCTGTTATATTCGTTTAATAGTCATTATCAGTATATAATATCTTTATTACAGAAGTGTTACGTACGATTTAAGATCGCTTTACATTTCACTCATATTAAAGCATAATTAAAAAGAGCAAACAAGTTTAATCGGGGGTACACATGGATATCATTTACATTCATTCCGACGGGGCTTGCTCCGGGAATCAAAATCAAGAAAATATCGGTGGTTGGGGAACTATTCTTGAATATAAAAATCATCGGAAAGAAATTTTTGGAGGCGAAAGAAATACAACCAACAACCGCATGGAAATGGCCGCCCTACTAAATGGATTGAAAGCCATTAAGAAGAATGATCAGACTATCTGGGTATTTTCCGATAGTTCATATTTAATTAATTGCTTCCGCAATAAATGGTATGAGAACTGGTACCGCAATGATTGGAAAACTGCTAATAAAACTCCTGTAGAAAATCGGGACCTTTGGGAGAAGCTTCTCATGCTAGTCCAAAAACATAATATTTCTTTTTATCGTGTTAAGGGCCATGTAAATTTACAAAGCAAACATACGAACACTGATGAACTTTATAAAAAATTTAAAGAATGGAACGGTACCGGTTTTTCCATGGATGATTTTATCAATATTACCGAAAACAATAATAGGGCTGATGCTCTGGCTAATCTGGGCATGGAGGAAATCAGAAATAAGGACTTATAGTACCTCAAGGCAAACCACCGCCAAATCATCGACAGGGTTAACTCCTGTAAATTTCTTGGCTTCTTGTATAATACGGCGGACCAACTGCTTTCCATCCCGACTTCCATTCGCATAGACTATCTGCTTTAATCCTTCAACACCCAGGTCCTGGTTGATTTTAGGATCATGGACCTCAGTCAAGCCATCTGTATATAGAATAATCCGATCTCCTTTCTCCATTTGTAAGGTTTTGATTTCATGGTTTGATTCGGATAGCAGGCTGCAAATCGGCATTCCTCTGATTGCAATCTCTGTAACCTCATTGTAACCCTTAGCGGTCTCAATCACCAAGGGAGGACAGTTGTGACCTGCATTGATAAGGGACAATCCCCTGGTTTCTTTATTATATAACCCACAGAGTACTGATATGTATTGTTCATGATCCAAATTTAAATCCTTGTAACTTTTAATCAATTCATCGATAAGGGCTGTCAGGTCTGCTGCTCCTGCTTTCATGCCCCTGACTACTTGTCTTAAAAACATAGTCAGTAAGGAGGATCGAACCCCGTGGCCTGATATATCACCTATATAAAAAAGGCACTTCTTCTCATCGATTTTTATGACATCAAAATGATCCCCACCCAAGTCTTCACTAGGTAAGTAAGAGGAGTTGATCTTCAAAGCCTTCCAATAGATTCCATCTTCAGGCAATGACTTTCTTTGTACTTGTTTCGCAAACTCAATATCTTCCTTAAGTTTTTTATAATGCTCAAAGAATTCCTTTTCCAACTTCTTTTGGTCTGTAATATCGTGGAAAATTTCAATGGAGTAACCCCCATTTTGATCCACCTTAGCAGGAGAAGCAATAACCCGATAATGCTTATCCTCCACGGATATGTCCTTTGATTCCGCCTCCTTGGTTTCCAGGCATTTTATACTGATACAGTCTTTACAACTTTCTTGTTGTTTCAATATAGAGTAGCATTTATGTCCTGTTCTGTTTCCAAATTCCTCACGCATACTTCGGTTCATATAGATAATGATCTTGTTCTCATCCATTACGCGTACCATAAATTTCATATTTTCAATAACTTCATACATTAGGCTTTTATTTTCTGATATTGACATTCTGTTTCTCCTGTTTTATTTGTTTCACGTGAAACGTTTATTGTTTTATTGTTTGTAGTAACTCAAAAAGGCGTTCTAACTCTTCCTTACTATAATATTCGATTTCTATCTTGCCTTTTTTGGTGCCCATTACAATATTTACTTTTGTTCCCAAAATTTCTTTTAATTCTTCTTCAAGAACGACTATATCACGGTTCTTTTTTCTGCTTTTTGGCCTTTCTTCTGAGGTTGTTCTTCCCTTCTCACGTGCAAAATTCTCAATTTCTCTGACCGGCCAGCCCAGTTTTACGCATTTTTCTGCTGCCGCAATTTGTTTTTCTTCCTCTTTTATCCCTGCAATGGCCCTGGCATGTCCACTTGTAAGTTCCCCATTTATTACCATCTCTCGAATAGATAAAGGTAATTTTAGCAAACGAATAGCATTGGAAATATAGGGACGACTCTTTCCAACACTTTTGGAAACCTCATCCTGGGTAAGTCCGAAACTTTCCATCATTCGCAGAATACCTTGGGCCTCTTCAATTGGATTTAAATCTTCTCTTTGCAGGTTTTCTATAAGAGCAATTAACATATTTTGCTCATCTGTTAAATCTCGAAGGATGCAGGGTATTTCTTTTAAACCGGCTTTTCTTGCTGCCCGCCATCTTCTTTCACCGGCAACAATTTCAAAGCCTTCTCCTGCCTCCCGAACCATAATAGGTTGAATCAGCCCATGTTTTTCAATGGATCTGGCTAGTTCTTCTATTTTATCTTCATTAAATGACTTTCTTGGCTGATTGGTATTAGGCTTTATTTCATGAATATCTATTGAGATAATCCGATTGCTGTCATCTATGGTTTTCTGACTGTTTTCACCAAAGGAAATTTCCACATCGTTGAACAAAGCTTCCAGGCCTTTCCCGAGTCCTCTGTTTTTCGGTGTCGCCATTATGCTCTTCCTTCCCATTCCAGAAATTCATCAGCAAACTCTCTATAGGCTTGCGCTCCTTTTGATCTTGGGTCGTATTCCGTAATGGGTAAACCATAACTGGGAGCTTCAGCCAATCTGACATTGCGAGGAATTACCGTAGAATATACTTTACTTTTAAAATATTTCTTAACTTCCTCTACCACTTGTATGGACAGATTGGTTCTACCGTCGAACATACTTAATATTACACCTTGAATTTTTAAATCTCTATTTAAATTTTT
>JAQUJQ010000199.1 GCA_028680875.1 Eubacteriales bacterium | reverse complement strand
CACGTTGAGACAGTCGTGTTGATAGGGAAATAGCTAGATTTCTAGGGATCCTAAGGTTTCGGGCTTTGTTTGAATATGTATTTTATGTTCCCTCAGGCGTGTTGACATTACAATTTATACAGAAGACTTTCAGAATGAATTCCTTTCACACACTAGCAGGTAATGCGGAATTAAGCAAATTCTCGATTGTATGCTGGCGGGATACTGGGTTTCTCGTTGATAAAGAAAAACTATGCTCAGCTCAAAAACAAAAAAATAATTGTTGTTGCCGTGGGAGCCACATTAAAAAAAGAAATCGCACTTACAGAGGTGAAAGGAAGCAATTTTACCCCCGAAATGCAGAATAGAGTACCACTTTATCTGTTACGCGGGGGATTTAATTATAAGAAGATGAACCTGTTAGATAAAACATTAATGTATCTTCTGGTAAAATCATTGAAGTTTAAAAAGAAGGAGGAATTGGACGACGATTCTAAAGGTATGATAGCTACTTATGGAAGAGTTGTCGACTTTACGAACAGGAAGGCGATTGTTCCAATTATCAATGCAATTATGGATCCATAAAAAACATGAGTCAAAAGCTCACAAAGCATCAGGCTGTACGTTAGTACAATGGCTACTTTATAAGGTATTAATCGAGGGATCGCGCAGAAAACCAAACAAGTGGCAATAGGTTCCGTTAGCCAATGATGTGGAACATGCATACCACGTTAGTGTCACTGCTTGATGGAAAACTGAGTTCCATTAGGAAGTTCTGTTCCGTCATCAAGAGTACACCTTGCGGAACACTCTGCATCAAAGATAAGCTTGTCACCTTTCTTGTGAAACATAAACGTATATTTTCCATCTTCGGTTATCATTTTGTATTCCGTTCCCGTAATTTCATAGTTTCCGTAATTAAGATAGCTGCTAAGTAATGAGTATATGAAATTGAAGCGACCGTCTGGCATCAGGGTCAGTTTTGGTGCGAACGGGATATCCGGAGCGATGTCCTCCATTTCGTATGTTACCGTCGGAAGATTAGATGACTTGAACGGAATATAGAAAGTGCCGTCTCCTTCTGGATAGTAGCGGATATCTTCGAGCGCCCATGTCTCCGCCTGGAACGCCTCCATCTGTCGCTCCTCTGCAGGATATGGAAGCGTAACAACCTGCGTCGCTTCCCCTTCTATCCGGGATATTTTTCCGCTCGCTATGTCATATTGATAGAAGAGCTTACTCTCCGTTCCGTCTGAGGGATCAAAACCTTTGATGATTATACTCTTTTCATCGCTGCTCATCGCCGGAGAAATTGCATACCCCGGTTCGAAGGAGCCTTCCCTCAAGGCGAAGTCCGCTTCCATGCGGTCTTTCTTGTAGTTGAACAGAAAGATGCCATCCGGCACTTGGAATCCAATGCGTTCGGGAGTTTCATAGAAAAGAAGGGCAAACTCTGAGCGATAGGGCGCAAGGTGATACGCAGGCTGTTCAAGTATCGAATCCGCTTCAACTTCGCAGCTATTATGACCCGTACATGATACCAGGAAAGTAGAAGCAGAAACTAGAAAAATCATTAAAATGAGGTGAGCCACCCCTTTTTTCTTTTTACCTGATTCCAGAATGTTGTTGAATCTTCTTTTCATGAATAAAGTACTTCCCTGTGTTTATGGTAAATTTATTATATCACATACGCCAAATGATGGGGATTTTGCGGCAATCTATGGTAAAATATAGCGTTTTAATCATTTAATCGTCTTCATCTATGTATTTTGCCTCATCCTGCTCTGCCACTGGCAAAATACAGGAATTTATGCAGGAAAGCCATGGGATTACGGTGGAAGCGGATGAAATTGATCCCAAATCCTTGCACGGCTGGGAGCAGGAGGGTAAACTAATAGACTCTCATGCTCAGGGTGTGACTTTGCAGGTGGAGAGCCGTGACGAAATAGCGATAATAGTAAAGCAACTTGTTGACAGCGGAGCCAGGGTCTACCGGGTTGATGCCGTGGCCAAAGGCCTGGAAGAAGTTTCCATGGACCTCATGAAAGTTTGATGGGAGTAACGTAATGAGATACATTATAGGGCTAACTTTGAAAGAAATTGTAAATAAACGTCTCCTGCACCTGGAGCTCGGCCAGAAATGAACAATCCACCAGCAATTGCAATTAACAGAAAAATTGGTAAGGCCACAAGACTTATAACAATAAGGTTATACAAGATTTCATTTACCGATTCTAGAGGTCGAATTGCTCTAATCCAGGCAACTGTCTTTTCATCGTTTTTAAGGGGCTGATCAAAAACCAGCCATCTACAGGCAATTAACGACTGACCATGTGATAGTCGATAAATTCTCTCTAAAGAGCATAAGAGAAAAATATGGGTTCTAAATATCGGAAATTGAAAGAAACCAGTATCTAATGATAAGAGAGGATACCGGTGTTAGGAGAGGTTTATCTTTGTCTATCTTCTTCTATTTTGAGTATAATAATATTGAGGGGTGATATTTGTGAAAGCGAAAGCCTCAACGGTCATCAACAAAAGAGTAGCCGCCAGTGTTAAGGCCTCAATGGATTTCGAAGGATTAAGGCCAAGTGCATACGCACAAAAAATTGGAGAACGCTACCTTGAAGGTGAAATTAGTAGTCAGGATGCTCTTGCTAAGATAAGGGCAAAGCATGCTTCGAAATTTGGTAGGTAAAGATGGGTAGCGGCTTTTCAAAATACGATCGTGAGGAAACAACCCAATCGCGATATTGCTATCCAGGGACTGATGTATTAATAAACAAAGAAAACATTAAAGATTCCAAAACTCTGGCTGAGTATGAAGCTGATATGACAATTATTAGGCAATATGAACTGGAAGTTGAGCAGTCCGTTAAAGGCAAATTCGGCATAACTCACCTGACGAGGATACACAAATACATATTTCAGGATATCTATCCTTTTGCCGGTAAATTCAGATTGGAGAATATCTCTAAAGGTTCTACAGACTTCTGCAAAAGTGAATTTATCATACAAAATCTAGAACCTATACTAAATGAACTAAAAAAGGATAGATACTTTAAAGGTTTGAATGCAGAAGAATTCTCTAAAAAAGCCGCCTATTATATGTCTGAAATTAATATAATACATCCGTTTAGAGAAGGCAATGGCCGTAGTATCAGGGAGTTTATCCGGCAATTAGCTTACTATAATGGATATATTATTAATTGGTCTTTGATTGATAAGGAAACTTTATTAGAAGCAACGATTGTCGCAGTTGATAAGGATTATGGCTCCTTAAGCAATTGTATTCTTGAGGTTATTGAAAATAAATAATAGACATCTACGGCAAGAAATTAGCGGTCAACAGTGTGGGAAATTTTACTACTACAGAATATAACGATATGCTGGTGTGGGCCGAAAAGGATACTGGTGGGAGAAAATTTGATCCTGAGTATATTTATCTTAATGAAGTAAATCGGGCGTTAAAGAAGATAAAAGGTTAATCACCTGTCTCCGACTCATCGATGCTTCCCGGACGGAGAGACCTGGATCCCTACCATCAAAGAACATTCTCACGGACAAAGAAATGGAGCTGGTAAGTCTGCTGATGCAGCAGTTATGCATAGTACACCAAATCCGCAATTCAACTAAGTTTGTGCAATACAAGGACAGAAAGCAAATCTGTGCTGATCTCAAGAAAATCTACGGCGCAGTAAATCTTGATGATGCGGAGTAT
>JAQUJQ010000198.1 GCA_028680875.1 Eubacteriales bacterium | reverse complement strand
CAAAGAGTGCTAACAAGGTAGATAAATAATATTATAATAAATGAAAGGAGATTTTGGTATGAAGATTAAACCACTGGGAGACAGAGTAGTCATCAAGCGATTGGAAGCGGAGGAAAAGACTAAAAGTGGAATCGTTCTGCCCGGTCAGGCAAAAGAGCAACCCCAAATGGCTGAAGTTGTTGCAGTAGGCCCGGGAGGTATGGTTGAGGGAAAAGAAGTCAAAATGGAGGTATCAGTAGGAGACATCGTAATCTTCTCCAAATATGCCGGCACAGAAATCAAGTATGAAGGGGAAGAATATACGATTCTATCTCAACGGGACATACTAGCAATTGTATAAAAAGCACATTATATAGAAAGGGAGTATGAAAAATGGCGAAAGAAATTATTTATGGTGAGGAAGCCAGAAAAAAATTGTTGTCCGGTGTTGACCAGTTAGCCAATACAGTAAAGATTACTTTAGGACCCAAGGGAAGAAATGTACTTTTAGAAAAAAAGTTCGGAAGTCCGGTTATTACCAATGATGGAGTAACAATCGCAAGAGAAATCGAATTGGAGGATGCTTTTGAAAATATGGGGGCACAACTGGTTAAGGAAGTAGCTACCAAGACCAATGACGTAGCGGGAGACGGCACCACCACGGCTACTTTGTTGGCTCAGGCCATAATCAGAGAAGGCTTTAAGAATGTGGCGGCAGGGGCAAATCCCATGATATTAAAAAAAGGAATTCAAGGTGCGGTTGACATAGCTGTCGATAGCATTAAAGATATTTCAATTACCGTAAAAGGTAAGGAAGACATTGCTCAGGTTGCATCCATTTCAGCAGGAGATGAAGAAATCGGCAATCTGATTGCAGAAGCTATGGAAAAGGTCGGAACGGATGGCGTCATCACAGTTGAGGAATCCAAATCTATGGGAACCACCCTGGAGGTTGTGGAAGGTATGCAATTTGACAGAGGTTACTTGTCCCCATATATGGTTACGGATGCAGAAAAGATGGAAGCCGTTGTTGAAAATCCATATATCTTGTTAACTGACAAGAAAATTTCTAATATCCAGGAGATCCTGCCCATCTTAGAGCAAATCGTTCAGCAGGGACGTAAACTTCTCATCATTGCGGAAGATGTAGAGGGTGAAGCTTTAGCCACAATCGTTGTCAACAAGCTCCGCGGTACCTTTGATTGCGTAGCTGTCAAGGCACCCGGCTTTGGTGACAGAAGAAAAGCCATGATGGCGGATATCGCTACTTTGACTGGCGGTCAAGTTATTTCCGATGAACTTGGTTATGACTTAAAGGAAGCGACACTTGAAATGTTGGGCACTGCCGCAACTGTAAAGGTAAATAAAGAGAATACAGTTATCGTAAGCGGAGCAGGAAACCCCAAAGAAATCCAAGCTCGAATCAATCAAATCAAAGTTCAGATCGAAGAGACTACCTCTGATTTTGATCGTGAAAAACTTCAAGAGAGATTGGCTAAGCTTTCCGGCGGCGTAGCGGTTATTCAGGTAGGAGCGGCCACAGAAACTGAATTGAAGGAAAGAAAGCTGAGAATTGAAGATGCTCTCAATGCAACCAGGGCAGCAGTGGAAGAAGGCATTGTATCTGGCGGCGGTGTAGCCTTTATCAACGTGATTCCTCAGGTTGTAAAGTATACCGAAAAGTTGGAGGGAGACGAAAAAACCGGCGCATCAATTATCGTAAGAGCTTTAGAGGAGCCTATCAGACAGATTGCCAACAATGCAGGTCTGGAAGGTTCTGTTGTAGTGGATAAGGTGAAAGCAGAAAAGACCGGCGTAGGTTTCAATGCGGTAACCGATAAATTTGAGAATATGGTAGAATCCGGAATCGTAGATCCGGCTAAGGTTACCAGATCTGCTCTCCAAAATGCAGCTTCCGTATCCGCTATGCTTCTCACCACAGAAGCAGGTGTTGTGGATATTAAGACAGATGAACCCGCCATGCCTATGGGAGGTGGCGGAATGGGAGGCGGAATGGGTATGATGTAAGATATCCTTACCATCACCAATTCGTTATCCAAACTCAAAAGGGCAAGTCTTGAATTCAAGACTTGCCTAATTTATTTTTATTGATATAATTCTATATTTGTTATAAACTATTATATTAAGATATTGCAACCTAAAGGGATGACTATGACTCGTATAAAACAGTTAAAAATATGGACCTTATGCATTTTGCTGGTACTGGAATCCATTCTTTTTATTAATACAGGCATAACTCAAAATTACGATATAGCAATTATCGGGGGTGCTGATGGCCCAACCCACATCTATCTGTCTCCAACCCTTGGAAAAGAGCCGAAAGCTCCTGCAGAGGATCCGGTGAAAAAGGAAGACAGGGTAAGGCAAGAAGCCGCAGAAAAAGGACTGTTGGTTCTGGTAAACAAAGAAAATCCGGTAAACAAGGATTATAAGCCGGAGGATTTGGAACCTATTCGATATTTTGCAACTGATCGTAGTCCGGAAGGACGCTATATGAGGGCAGAGGCAGCAGAATACTTTCATAAGATGGTAGACAGTGCCAAAGAGGAAGGCTATACTTTGAAAATGACTACAGCTTACCGATCTTATGGTTTTCAGCAAATCCTATGGAATAATTATGTCGCAAGAGAAGGGGAAGAAGAGGCCTCCCGATTTAGTGCCAGACCCGGCCAAAGCGAGCACCAGACTGGTTTTGCAGTGGATGTGACTTCCCCCACCGTAGATGGGAAACTTTCCAATGAATTTGGGGAAACGGCAGAAGGCCTTTGGTTGGCGGGAAACGCTCATAGATTCGGTTTTATCCTTCGCTACCCGAAAGAAAAGGAGCATATTACCGGGTACATGTATGAACCCTGGCATTTCCGTTATGTAGGAGAGGAAGTTGCAACAGAGATTTATGAAAAAGGTCTAACTTTAGAAGAATATTTAAGTAGATAAAGAAAGGAAGCAGAAATATGGCGCATTTTTATGAAGAACCTTCCAGAACGTTTAGTGAGTATCTGTTGATTCCCGGTTATTCTTCAAGCCAATGTAAACCGGATAACGTAGACTTAAAAACTCAAGTAACCAAGTATAAAAGAAATGAAGAACCTTTGATCACCATGAATATTCCCATGGTATCTGCTATCATGCAATCTGTATCGGATGATACATTGGCTATTGCACTGGCTAAAGAGGGAGGCCTATCTTTTATATATGCTTCCCAACCTATTGAAAATGAGGTCGCTATGATTGCAAGGGTCAAAAGTCATAAAGCGGGCTTTGTCAAAAGTGATTCCAACATCAGACCGGATCAAACCCTAGCGGATATTCTTGCACTTAAACAAAAAAGCGGACATTCCACAGTTGCAGTTACCGATGACGGCACAGCAGAGGGGAAGGTTTTGGGGATTGTTACCAGCCGCGACTATCGAATCAGCAGAATGTCTTTAGATACGAAAGTAGAGGAATTCATGACTCCTTTTTCTTCTTTAGTATATGCTCAAGAAGGAGTATCTCTTTCCGAAGCCAACGATATGCTTTGGGATCATAAGCTTAATGCCCTACCCATTATCGATAAAAACGGACGGCTGACTCATTTTGTTTTTCGTAAGGATTACGAATCTCATAAAGCAAATCCGCTTGAACTACTGGACCGGCATAAAAGATATATGGTTGGAGCCGGAATCAATACCAGAGATTATAAAGAAAGAGTACCTGCACTGGTGGATGCGGGAGC